>WTIG01000032.1 GCA_011522825.1 Puniceicoccaceae bacterium | reverse complement strand
CACTAATGGTGCTCGTGAGGGTATCACGGTGTATGTCCCCTTTGAGATGGGTTTCACAGACTTTGACACCCGTGTAGAAAATTTAACCCGACACATTGAGGTTGCTTAATGTCAGTCATGAGAGATTATGCAAAGCAAGATTTTTCGGTCCCAAAACGTGTGCCTCCCCGCACCCGCGATATTGTCAGTGTTAAGGACATGATCGCGGGCGGTGTTGCAATTCTGCTGATGGGTTCTGTTCTAGGTTTAATCATAGGCTACGGCCTTCTTTACACAGGAGTTTAGGTGTGGACGATTTAATTGAGTTTGAGAAACTGGTTGCCAATCACGATTGGTATTTTAATTATTCTGACGACTCGCGAGCGTATGACCGCGGTCGTAAGCAACAAGTTGCGATTCGTGTGATGCGAACGAACCTTGAGAATCAAGGTCTCGGTGAAGAAGCCGATGCCATCTTTAAGAAGTATCAGCCTAAAGGAGCGTACTAATGAGTTTTGCTAAGATGCAAGAAGCCTTGCTTGAAGAAGGCTGGTTCGTCGGCTGGAATCTGCCGTGCTGTCAGTCATGCGCATGGTCTAGTCTGCCTTATGAGTTTGAATCTGGTCCGAACAAGGGCAAAGAGGTAGATTACTCTAAGGTGCTGTTCAACCACTCGCAAGACTGTGAAGTCTATATAGAAGGTGAAGAATGTCCAGATTGCGAGGGCGAAGGCTATGACATGGACACCGACGAAGACTGCATGACCTGTCTCGGTATGGGTGAGGTCAGTGAAGACGCCTTGGATCCCGCAGAGTATGACACTTCGGTTGATGGTTTCGTCTGCTATAATCCTACCGACTGTGACGGATCTTATTTCTGCTTTGACGGTAGCAAAGAGGGTGTTGAGAATCTCAAAGCGATTCTGCCCATCATTGAGGCGTCTGGCTGTGAAGTAAACTGGTCAGGTGATGGCGACTCACGAATTGAAATCAATTGGGAGTATTAAAATGACAGAAGACTTGGGTCTTATTTTGTTGATTTTTGGATTCCTGCTTGTCGGTACAATATGGCTACTGACACCAAAGCATGAAAGGCGCCCTCTTTTCAAGAAGAGCGGCAAGTTGTATTCAGATGGAGATAATACGTGAGGTATTTTAGAGTCTATACCGGTCGCTACGGCGGTGAGTTGTGTATTGGTCAGATTCCACAAGAGGAATTAGATCGGTTCAAGGACGCAGATGAGTCCGACATTATTAATCATTACTGTGATTATGATAACGAGATTCAATGGCATGAAATAGATGGAATTGAACATCTCTCAGGTCCTTATGCCGATAG
Organism: Puniceicoccaceae bacterium; assembly: GCA_011522825.1. Taxonomy (GTDB): domain Bacteria; phylum Verrucomicrobiota; class Verrucomicrobiia; order Opitutales; family Coraliomargaritaceae. Next base: position 1,860 of record WTIG01000032.1, on the reverse strand, counting down.
TTCGTATTACGTTCAAGAAGAGGACGTAGATGGTAACGCCATCGGCGATGAAATTGGTCCGTTTGACTACAATCATCTGTACGGTCGTGAAGCATATCTCTCTGAAGATTCTCGCGGTAATGAAACTGTACCTGTTCTTCAAATGCACAGTGCTGAGAAAGGTGGCTTTGGCGAAGTTCTCATTGAGTCAGAAGACGATTTTGATCCTGACAAATTCTATGTTGGTATCGTAGAGTCCGATGTTGCAAACTTGATTGAGTCTTATTACTATGATAAGAAAGAGATTGAACCTGACTTTGATTATGCGGACACTATCGGCAAAGGTTTCTATGCATTCGTAGGCGAGATGGTCATGGCATGGTATGATGATCGTGCGTCCATATCGGACGAGGTTTTGACAGAATACTTTTCGTATCTGGAGGACTGAGTGAGATTTTTTCTTGTAATTCTAAGTTGTTTGTTGTATACTGGGTGTGTATCAGGTAAAGAAGACAGAGGTTACTGTCTTGATTACAGAACGATACCAATAGAAGAAGAGAGGTGCACACCTCTCTACGGTGCGGTGGTCTGTGTTGTTGAGCAAAGGACACGCACATATTGTACGTTGTGGTCTGAAGATGCACATAAGGAAGACGCATGAGATTTTACTCTACATCATACGACTATTCTGGTCGCAAACGCAAGCCTAAAAAACCTAAGGGAGAAGTCTATGAGAAATACTCGCCACCTCCGTTCCGTGACCTCGCGTCAACGAAATCAACGAAGCAACTATCATATGCAGAGCAAAGACTCGCAGAGTCCAAACAGTACAAGTCTCGGTCTGACTTTGCTGGACGCTCGCATGGAAATGGCGACAAACAAGAGTCCAAAAAATACACGGGAGACTTCGTGATTGGCATTGCAACACTGCATAAGTCAAATGCCGTGCCTGTAACCAACCCTAAATATGCCACAGAGATATCTCAAATGGCAAAATAGGACACTTCATGAAACCATCGCTTGCAATATTTTTAGGTCATGATGCCGCAATCGCGGTAACTGATCCTGCAAATGATCGCATCATTCAAATAGAACTAGAAAAAATCATTAAAGAAAAACACTACCAGCCTTCGCTTAAAAACAAAGCAAGGCTGGATGAGTTTATGCATGTCATAAAAGAGGTGATTCGTCTTCTCAAAAGAGACTATGACATTGACAATGATTTCAAATATATTCTGCATAAAGGTTTTTGGTTCAAAGAGTCCGAGCCTGAACTGTTGAGAATTCTGGGTTCTGCATTCAAAAATGAGCGAATGGTGGACATGGGCGATGTGCATCACCATCTATTACACGCGAGATCTGCCTATGTACAGTCGCCATTTCGTGGACAAAAAGCGTTAGCGTTGACTTACGATGGCGGTGGTGATACGTGTTTCTCAGGCAGATTTGGTATTGATAGACACGAGATTGACCATGACGTGAAGGACTTTCTCAACATCGGTTGGCTGTTCTGCAATATGCCTGACATTCTGCCGTTCAGCATATGTTTGAAACCATCGCCGGGAGGTGGTGGTCGCATCGCTAGATCTATCAGAATAGACACCGCAGGTAAACTGATGGGTCTATCAGCATATGGCAAGTATAGTACAGAATCTTACCACACGATCAACTGGTACATGAAAGAGATCTATCCTCGCTTGATTCTGGAAAAAGAGTTGTTCGGTAATATGTGGCCGGGCAGACAGTTGATTGACCACTACAGAAAACGTTTTGGATTTCCTGACAAATTTCCTTTGACTGAGGAACAAGAGTGTCAAGTAGCATGGGAACTCCAAGAACTGGCAAAGGTCATGATTCGTCAGGTGTTTGAAGACTCTATCC
>WTIG01000112.1 GCA_011522825.1 Puniceicoccaceae bacterium | reverse complement strand
GCATTAAAGTAACCAATATATGATTGGCCATTGATGTTAATCATTAACTCGTAAGATCCATAAAAACCACGAAATTGAACCATAGCTTGGTCCGATAATTTTCCTTTTTTGGATGTGTTCCATTGCTGATTGATTAACTCATCCAATACATAATAAACTGGCTTAGGGTGTCCATCAACCGTGAGTAAGCCCGAAGGCATTCCTCTCCAAGGATCTAAGTCAGTAATTGTCCACCAAGTTATAGATTCAACTAATGGGTGACTGAAGGCCAGGGTGTAAAAATCTCGAGTCAATGCCGCTTGATATTGCTCTAATTCTGGAGTCCCTTCTATAAGAGGAATGGGTAAGCGATTATCCATAGCATATTGCCAAGCTTTTTCTTGAACATCTAAACCACGCCAATCTTCAAAAATCCCACAGCTTAACACACTGACTTCCGATAAAAAAATAGGTTTCCCATACGGCCTAAACGACTCCAGTGCCAACCATAAACTCTCCTCGGAAAAACTTTGTGTCACTGAATGCATATGCGTTTGAATCCCTATAGCATCAAAGTCCACGCCATTCTCTAGGCAAAATTGAATCTGTTTATGATAGAAGGGGTCATTATGTTGATAGTGATTTATTACATAATAACCGTCTGGACGGTATTTTTGAGCAATATCCACTATAGCCTCCGTCACATATCCTGGACCTGAAACAAATGCATTATCGATAATTTTATTACCTTTGTACTCTTGCCAACGCCGAATCCCTAAATCTTCATCTTTCCAAATAATCCCAGGAACCTCGTTGTATAGGTCCCAATGATCAATTTCTGGATAACTAACGATAAGGTTTTTTACATGCCTTTTAACGTCTTTATCAATCTTTCTCACACTACGCTCAGCGTCCTTTATCCAATCAGGCAAAACTTGATGCCACATCAAAGGGTGTCCTTTAACCAACATACCTTGATCTTTTGCCCAGCAAAAAATCTCATTGGACAAAGGTGCTGATTCATAATCCCATTTTCCTCGCTCCTTCTCGTGGCTTGCCCAATAAAAATTGACCGTAGCATAATTAAATAGCCTTGAAAAATACTCTTTGAATTGAGGATACCAATTTTTTTCAGGCACACTCCAATCGGCCGCCAAAGATCCTCCAAATAAGAATGAATGCTTTATTTGCTTCAAACTATATTCAGTCCCAAAAGGGACATTTTCACCCGATTCCAAATGTACAATTACCGAAAAATCTCCTTTTCTTAAAGCGTCAATTCGAGCTTCTGCACCAACTAAATCCCATGCCGTGTGCTCTTTGATAACTAAAGGATATTCATCTATAGCAAAATCTTCTGCATACGAAATTAAACAGATAAGAAGTCCTTTGAACAAGACTGCATAGTACCTTCTTATGCCCAACAAATTCATTTAGTGTACCATTAATAAACTATTCAACCTCAAGTGTCATTTCCGCCAACACTGGAGGGTTAAAGCCATCCGTAACGGATAGGACAAATACGTTAGTACCACGATCAGATTTTTTAGGTGTTCCCATTAGACGACCATATTGGGCATTAGACATTTGCAGCCATTCAGGACCAGAAACCTTAGCGTAGGTTAATGGATCGCCTTCAGCATCCTTTACTCTCCAATTTACATAAGATTGATACTCTACTCCAACGGTTGCTACTGGTTGACGCGTTTGATTTTGGTTAAAGGCTGATCGGTTCCAAGTAGGCGCAAAATTTTCAGTCTGATCAAGGGCATCCAAGTTAGTACTTTCGTCATAAGCAATTTTTTCACGATGCTTTCTTAAAACAGCCGCCATTGCCTTGACTACTTTTACATACTTAGGGTCTTCGACCACATTGATATCTTCATCGGGGTCACGCATATGGTCATACAACATGCGATCATTATTAGTCCATTCACTATATTGAAACCTTTCAGTTCTAACCGTTTCGCCTGCATGATAACGTCCAAAAATTGCTTTTTTATGAATTGCATTCGGATTTTCCATAGTCGGCACTAAACTTTTCCCCTGTAAATGAGGTGGCAATTCAAGGCCTGCAAGTTCACACAATGTCGGATAGATGTCTACCATCTCTGCAAGTGAATTCACCCTCTGCCCAGCTTGATAGCCAGGAGCACTGATAATCAAAGGAGCATGCATTGAAGTTTCAAAAAGTGTATGCTTACACCACAACGTGTGATCGCCTAACTGAAAGCCATGATCTCCCCACAAAATAATAATCGTTTCATCCAACATTTCTAAGCGTTCCAATTCATCCAACAGTTTTCCAATCATGTCGTCTGTGTAGGAAACACAGGCTAAATATCCGTGAATTAATTTAAGTGCCATGGCATCACTCACTGGGCCCTCAGAAGGTATTCCATCGTACATATTTCTCAATTCACCCCAATCACTATTTGCTGATCCTGGAGCGTTCTTCGGGAAAAATGTATAATTACTCGGTAATGCTAAGTCTTTAGCATCGTATAAATCCCAATACTTTTGTGGAGCAACAAACGGTAAATGTGGCTTGGAGAATCCTGCCGTAAAAAAATGAGGTTGATCTGATTCCTTAGCTGATCTCATTTGCTCGATAATCTTATCCGTCATAATACCAGTTGGATATGCATTATATTCAACTGGAGCCGATTCGTACGGAGGACTCTTCCCTTGGTTTTCAGGCAACTGATAAGCTTTAAAATAACCCACACGATCAATTACATCCCAAGCCTTAGTATTATCATCTGCATAGTGATAAATCTTTCCCATAGAAAATGTTTTGTACCCATTTTCCTTAAACCAACTGGGGATATCTGGAATATTCGGCGCACCTGTACAACTTTTTCCCCACTGATTACTTGTAGGTCTATCAAATCGAGTACCGTACCAAGTGAATCTTTTTTTAGTAGGGTACATGCCAGCCATCAAACTTGCACGAGAAGCTCCACATACTGGAACCTGTACATATGCATTTTCATATAAGGTTCCCATAGCAGCCAAACGGTCAATATTTGGGCTGATACTACGTTCAGCACCGTAGCAATTCAATTCAGGACGTAAATCATCGACTGCAATAAATAGAATATGAGGCGCTTTTTTATTATCTGCAATTAAAGCGTTTGCTATAAATGTAATTAATACAAAAAAGAGAAGAAAATAATGTTTCATAGGGGGTTTGATA
>WTIG01000169.1 GCA_011522825.1 Puniceicoccaceae bacterium | reverse complement strand
CCTAGGGTTTTAGTGTCTTATTCGAAAAAATGTCACGTATTATTATTAGGGGAAGAATCTCGATATCAATTTTCGGGCAAGATGGTGGAGGGTGAAAGCTCTGAATTTGCAAAAATTGGAGATGTCCGCCATGATTGGCAAAAATCCTCATTTCCCTTACCTTGGAGTGATTCTGATCAAATTGTTTGGCCCGATTAAAGATTAATGTGCATCTTTTCTTGACAGAATGTCCTCAGATCGGTTTTTTCTTCGGTTTCCTATTACTTAAGGAGTTTATTAAATTATGGCATTAAAAATACGATTACAACGTCATGGAACTAGTCACCGTCCATTCTACCGAATGGTTGTTACTGAAGCTAACGCTCGTAGAGATGGTCGCTTCGTTGAGCTTTTAGGTACTTACGAGCCTCAGGCTAGTCGTCCTGAAAATGAATTGAATCTTAAAATAGATAGAATTGACTATTGGAAGTCAGTAGGAGCTAAAACAACTGATACAGCAGAAAGTTTGCTCCGCAGAGCTCGTCGTGAGATAGACGGTGTGATTCCAAAGGCAAAATCTAAAAAAGAAAAGAAGAAGGTAGAAGAAGCAGTGGAAGAAGTAGTAGCTGTAGAAGAGGCTGAAGAGCCTATCGTTGAAGCGAAAGAAAGCACTACAGAAGCTTGTTCTATAGCTGAAGCAGATTCTACTGAATCTGAAGCACCTGATGCTTCAACAGAAGAAGCTTCAAAAGAATCTTAATCTTATTTAAGTACTAGCTCACAGAGCTATGAGAATTGAATTTGATATATTAACCCTCTTTCCAGAAATGGTAGAGGGTTTTTCGTCTTCTAGTATGTTAGCTAGGGCACAATCTAATGAGATTATCAGTCTGAATACTCATAATATTAGAGATTGGGCTGAAGATAAGCATAAAACCACTGATGATATTCCTTATGGAGGTGGTGCAGGAATGGTGATGAGTCCAGCGCCTATTTTTAATGCGATTGAGAGTTTAAAGCAAAAGCACAGTAAAGTTATCTATATGGCTCCAGATGGAATCCCACTCACCACTGCTAAGGCTCAATCTTTATCTAAAGAATCACACATAATTATACTCAGTGGACACTATGAAGGTGTTGACCAAAGGGTACGTGATGAGCTGATTGATGAAGAAATAAGTATCGGTGATTTTGTGTTAACAAATGGTACTTTACCTGCAATTATCTTAGTGGATGCGGTCAGTCGATTTGTTCCTGGATTTTTAGGTGATGAAAAATCCTTGACTGAAGAAACATTCATGAACAATTTACTCGCTTTTCCTCAATACACACGACCTGCGAATTTTCGTGATTTGTGTGTGCCAGAGGTCCTTTTATCTGGAGATCATAAAGCAATTGAACAATGGCGAAAAGATCAACAGATTAAAAAGACAACTGGTTTGAGACCGGATTTACTAGAAAATGGAGACAAATAATTTATGAGCCAATCAATAATAGATGAAATTACAAAAGATCAACTTAAGGACGACAGAGGCGACTTTAAAGTTGGCGACGGTGTACGAGTACACCTGAAGGTTAAAGAAGGTGGTAAGACACGTATTCAGGTTTTCCCTGGAATTATCATTGCACGTAAGGGAAGTGGTATTGGAGAAACATTTACGGTTAGACGTATTGCATCGGGTGTTGGCGTGGAAAAAGTATTTCCAGTGCACAGCCCAGTGATTGAGAAAGTCGAGATCGATAGAGAATCAATTACTATGCGCGCTCGTATGTACTACATGCGTGATCGCATTGGTAAGGCTGCTAATCAAGTGAAAGAAAAACGCCTTTACGAAGCACGTCGTTAGTCTCTCTAAAATCTTTAAACAAAAAAGCCCTCAGATATCTGAGGGCTTTTTTTATAAATATTAAAAAGGGTTAAGCTTTTTCTACTTTACCAGCTTTGATTGCTTTTACAGATACCCACATGCGTTTAACTTGACCTGATGGTAGCTTAACGCGGATGCGTTGTAAGTTTGGCTTAAAGCGTCTCTTGGTGTTTTTAACCAAGCTAGTACCAATCCCACCACTTTTCTTGGTAAGACCTTTTCTGATAATTCTTCCGCCTTTAACTGGGCGTTTTCCTGTGATTGCGCAAATTCGTGACATAATATTCCTTTGTTTGAGAAAGAACTGACAAAAATGGTTTTAAGTAAAGATTCAAGCCTTTTCTTAAATACCTTGTTTAATTTATTTTCTTAAAGCGTATAAAGTCTGGAATTTTTGGCCCATATTAGCCGGGTGTATTAATTCTAAGAGTGTTTGTTTGTCCTTAGAGAAAGTAAATTGAGTCTCCTGAAAAATATCTTTAATTCTATCTTGTGCATGATTTACAAAAAAGGCTTCTTGTGATTGTAGATTACATTCGATTCCTTTTTGAGTGTCAAAGGCCTCTTTTATAAAATCCCAACATATATCGAAGGTGATATCACGGTTTCCTGGGTCATCAAGTAAGTCAGTGCCTTGTGTATGTTTAAAATAGGTTCGTGCACTGCCATTAGGCATCTCTGAGGTAATTTCATACCATGTTTTGCCGTAGTCAAAAAGCATGACTAAGCCGGTCCATTTTTGATCTACAATCGATTGGATTGCTTTTTGAGTTTCAGGTGAGAAATCTATTTGGTAGCCATTGCTTGTTTGATTGGGCAATTGATCTTTAAACGATTGTATCGGATCGGATAGTTTATCCAGTAAGGTCTCTTCTAAATTGCCCTGAGGATTAAGGGTGATTCCTTTCTCCTGCCATTGTCCATTTGAGAAAATTAAGCGATGAAAAGGAAGTGCATCGAGCCATTCATTAGCAAAAAGAATGATTGGCTTTTCGTTTATCTGAATGGTATCACCTTGTCGAATTACGCTATGTTGCTGAAAAGGGTGTTTTTCAAGCTGGCTCAATAAGGAATATTCTGGCTCTGCACCAATCTCGATAAAATGATATGAGGAAAGCTCTTTATCTTTTAAAAGTTTTTGTGCTGCATTTAAAACAAGTTCAGCAAATACCTTCCCTAAACTTTCTGATGTGTAGAAATCTGCTTGTGAGACTCTTCCGACTCGTTGCTTTGTTTGGGTATAGTATCCGAGGATGGGATGGTAGAGTGCCGTTTCAATGAAATCTCTATAAGTTATGGTAGACTTAGAGCAGTTTTGCTTTAGAATATCTTGAAGAGTTGAATTCATAGAGAAGGGACTT
>WTIG01000042.1 GCA_011522825.1 Puniceicoccaceae bacterium | reverse complement strand
CATTATACGTGATTGGGTATTGTGGGAAACCAATCCTGTAAAAGAGGAAGCTGAGTTCAGCTTATTGCAGAATTAACCCTGAAACAAAAACTTCTCTCAAAGTTTATGAGCTTATCGCTGCATCCACAAGAAGCGATCGTATCCATTTAAATCTTGGGTGGTTCTAATCCCTTGATAGCCAATCTGCTCAGCCTCCTTTGACAACTCTGCATGCTGATCGGTTCCTGTTTCAAAAACCAAATAGCCATTCGGCTTTAAAAAACTAAAGGATTGTTGCATAATAATTTTTATATCCGCCATGCCTGCTTCAGCAGATAATAATGCCTGCTTCGGCTCAAAGTCTCTTACCTCCGGTTCGGCTGACTCATACAGTGCCTGTGTTAAATAAGGTGGGTTAGAAATGATCAGATCAAATTGTTTTTCCACAGGCACGTCTGATAGCCAGTCACTTTCAAGAAACGTAATTTTCTCAGATATACCTAAAGCATCCGCGTTACTTTTGGCCAAAGCCAAGGCCTGAGGGTCACGATCAATCGCCGTTATTTCTGCAGGCACTCCTGCATTTGCAAGCGCTAAAACAATTGCCCCTGAACCCGTCCCTAATTCTAAAACATGCTCGGCTTCTTGGGCCTTTGGCAATATTTGCTCTACCAACAATTCTGTTTCGGGGCGAGGAATCAAGGCACGTTTATCCACTCGTATGGTACAATTAAAAAAAACGGTTTCGCCTAAAATGTATTGCAAGGGTTCTCGCATCGCACGCCTTCGAACCATCTCTCGCATTTGGTTCAATTCCTTTTCATAAATCGGTCGATCTAAATCGAGGTATAAATCCAAGCGTTTTAAATTCAGCGCATGAGATAATATTAAATCCGTATCCAATTTCCCATTGGGGATTCCTTTTTCAGAAAAAAACTTTTCCGTCTTACTTTTGATCTCTCTTAGCGTAAGCAACATACTCGTGACACTTTACCCTTTTTGGGATTGTACCAAATTTTCAATTCGTGCTTCGTAATCAACATTGTGCAAAGCTTCAATTAAGGCTTCTATATTGCCTTCAACGATTCCTGGCAGTGAAAAATTCATTCCGATGCGATGGTCGGTCAAACGTCCTTGTGGGTAATTATACGTACGAATCCGTTCAGATCGATCTCCAGTTCCAATTTGCCCTTTTCGCTCCGCAGCATATTTGGCATGTTCTTCTTCTTCTTTCGCTTTAAGCAAACGAGATCGTAGCACGGTCATTGCCTTAGCGCGGTTCTTATGTTGTGAGCGTTCATCCGCACAATACACAGTGACGCCTGTAGGTTTATGAACTAGTTGCACTGCGGAATCCGTGGTGTTCACGTGTTGCCCCCCAGCCCCTGATGCTCGCATCGTAGAAATTTCCAAATCTTGTGGGTTGATCTCAATGTCTACTTCTTCCGCTTCGGGTAATACCGCAACGGTTGCGGTAGAGGTATGTATGCGCCCTTGAGTTTCCGTTACAGGAACCCGTTGCACTCGATGAACCCCACTCTCAAATTTTAAATATTTGTACACATTCTCGCCAGTGATGTTAAAAATAATTTCACGGAAGCCTCCAGTTTCTGCTGCACTTGAACTCATTAATTCCACACGCCAATTCATCTTCTCGGCATAACGACTATACATTCGAAATAAATCACCGGCAAAAATATTAGCTTCATCGCCTCCGGCCCCACCACGGATTTCCATCACCGAATTTCGGCTATCGCTAGGATCTGGTGGCACCATCGCTTTCAATACCAGATGGACTAAGGACTCTTTTTCCTCTTTCAGACTCTGTTGCTCTTCTTCAATTAAAGGCAGAAGCTCTTTATCGGTACTTGCATCCTTTAAAAGCTCTTCATTATCGAGTAATTGTTGTTCCACTTTATGATACTGTTCAAATTTTTCGATCAAGGAAGACAGTCTTTGGTGTTCGCGTGAAACTTCAGTTGCCTTTTTTGCATCTGAAAAAAAATCAGCTGCTGCCATTTGCTCGTCCAATGTACTTAATTTTTGTTTAAATGGCTCAATATCAGGTATTTTGTGCATATTTTAAGGAAAATTCGTTGCAGAAAAAAGAGTTCTTAAATAAGAATATATAATCAAGTAATGTCGAAAAAATCTTTATACAAACAAAATATCATCGCTTGCGTATGGGATTTTGATAAAACCCTGATTCCTGGGTATATGCAAACGCCTTTGTTCGATGCTTTTGGCATCGATGAAAAGCTCTTTTGGAAAGAAGTGAATGCACTTCCAGAAATCTATCAAAAAAAAGGCACCCGTGTTTCCTCAGACACGATTTATCTGAATCACTTAATCAGCTACGTTAAAAATGGCATCTTAGAAGGCTTAACCAATGCTAAATTAAGAGAGCTAGGACAAAACCTAGAATTTTGCCCAGGGCTTCCAGAGCTATTTCCGCTTTTACAGGCTATTACAAAAGAGTCTGAAGCTTATAAAAAACACAATATTCAGTTAGAACACTATATCATCAGTACTGGACTTGCAGAAATGATCCGAGGCAGCAAAATTGCGGACTATGTCACCGATATTTTTGGTTGTGAATTCATTGAAGCTCCAATGCCTCCTCATTTTTCAAAGCAAGAAGAGCTCATGATAAAACTCGATTTTGAAATCAGTCAAATCGGCACCATTGTTGATAACACCATCAAGACTCGCTACATTTTTGAAATTAATAAAGGCGGTAACAAAAACCCTTCGATTGATGTGAACGCCTATATTGACAAAAGTGATCGACGCATCCCCATCGACCGAATGATTTATGTTGCGGATGGCCCGAGCGATATTCCTTGTTTTTCCGTGGTCAAAAATAATGGCGGGAAAACCTATGCCGTTTTTCAACCCGAAAATGATGCCGAATTTGCACAAAATGATGCCTTGCTCCATGCGGGACGTATCCATTCTTATGGGCCCGCAGACTACACCGCAAATAGCACCACAACTAAATGGCTCTCCATGCACATTCGAAAAATCTGTGATTCGGTTGTTCAAGAATGCGAAAGCGCTCTTTCTAAATCCATTCAAGAGCCTCCAAAACACCTGCATAAAAATTCTCCCGATAATGGGATTGCATCCGATTCATCCAACTCCGATTTAGAGCTCTTTTCGTAATCGCTTAGCGAAAAATAAACTATTTTTTATATCGCTTTACCCAGACACTTATTTTTTAAACTATATTCAAT
>WTIG01000075.1:7246-12823 GCA_011522825.1 Puniceicoccaceae bacterium | reverse complement strand
ATTTACAGGGGTATGTTTTTGAGGGGAATTTAAGTCACTCATCATATACAGAGCTTTCTTGGCTCGGGTCATAGCCACATATAATTTACAAAGTGAAGAAAAGTGATTTTCTTGCTGTGTTTGCACGATGAATTCGGAGGTTTTGTCTAGTGCCTGCATGACATCTTTTTTGAATGGTTCTAATACCCAATCAACCCCTTGGCTTTCATTTCGGTATGCCTTGATATTTTTCTCAGTGAAGCTCGTCTTATCATTATTGATAAATATAACGACGTCATATTCCAAACCTTTGGATCGGTGTATTGTTTCAACCGTAACCACGGTATTTTCCTCGCTATCATTTAATTTAAAATTTTCTAAATAGCTGATAAGATTTTTGATAGAAGGTTCTTCTTCTCGGTCAAACTTCTCCGAATTTTCAATCAGATAGTAAAGGGATTTTCTATGCCTTCTGTCATTAGAAGATAGTTTGCTGAGTATAGCCTGCGAAAATTCCAAAACTAATTGAGAGGACTTCATGGCATTTGCATGGGTCCTGAGTTGATTAACCGTTTCAACGAGCGACATGTTTTTTGTTGAAGCGTCAATCAATCTTAGGAACTGCTTAGATTTTTCATCAGATGGATGTATGCAGTACTTGAGCATGGCAATAAGGGCTACACCTGCTGCATTATCTTTTGCTGGTTCTAGCGATGAACCAATGCGAATAGGGATTCCTAACCCTTGTTCTCTTAAATAATAGGACAGCTCAATAGCTTCTTTGTTTTTACCTACAAGTATACCAATAGATAAGTTGTCTGATTTGTCTTTCAGCCCTTTAAGGATATTCGCTACACTCGTTTCTTTATCGCTTTCACTGATGTCTATCCAGGAGGCGTATCCAATTTCCTTTTGCTTGTCTTCAGAAGAATAATGTTTTTCCCATGCTCTAAACCATCGCTTACTGGTTATGCTTCCGTAGTATTCTTGTATCGCTTGATGATTATCAAATACGCTATTAACCGCGTCCATGATTGCGGGTGCTGAACGATAAGACTTTGAAAGCTTGGTCGGGGTTTCTATTGCATTTTGATAGTAATCGCAGATCGATTGAAATAATCGATCATCACTATTTCTCCAAAGATACAGTGATTGTTTTGTGTCCCCAACAAAAAAGGCAGTTCGCTCAGTATCTTGTATAGCTTCATCAACCAAATCTTCAATAATTTCCCATTGCGTTCTGCTCGTATCTTGAAATTCATCAAATAGCCAATGGTCATAACGTGCATCGAGTCGGTAATAAAGTTGCTCTTTAACTGTATGATCTGAATCACGAAAAGGGGAGAGTGATGATTTTGGGTTTAATATATGTATAAGATCCGAGAAGGTTACTTTCCCAAATTGTCTCACTTGTTTGTCATAGGCCTGATTATAGATTTCCAGAATTTTATAAGTACCTTGTGTCGTTTCAGTAGATCGTTGGACATGGTAATTAAAGATATTTTTTAGGCATTTAAAAAGTGTCTCAGCTAATGGTCCTTCAATTATCTGATCGGATCGCCCAATTTTGATCAGTGCTTTGCCTTTTTCTAGGGCTGAAAAATTTTCTATGCTTCTCTCAATGAGTAGAGGTGTCGTTTTATTGTTTGGATAATTTGCAATATATTTAGCAGCAGATAAAAATGAATTTCGTTCACTTTTTTTCGAGGCTTCTGGAATTTTAGCAATCAACTCTTCAGAGAGATCTGACCAATCGCTCAGTGGTGAATTCATCCATGGGTATTCATCTGCCCAAATAGTCTTTATCAAACCCCATTTTTCCGCATCAGGTGTTTCTAAATAAAGCTCTTGTATATTCTCAATGTAATTTTGAACGGTTTTATCAATGGAGTAATTGCTATCACCGTAGTTAGATTGTTTAAATGCGTTCCAGAATTGCTTAAATGATTTAGTGTTATTTGCCGATTGGCTGAATTCGTAGATGATTGAATCTCTCACGGCCTTTTGTGAAAGTATGCGTGAATTTTCACTGAGTAATTGTATGGTTTCTGTGAACCCTATCTCTGGACCAAAACAATTAAGGATTTTATGTAAAAAACTATCCAACGTTTGTAGGTTGATTCGATGTAACTGCTGGAGAACTAATTTGAGTAGCTTCTTATAGTGATCTTGATCGGCATCAATTTTAAGCCGCTCCGATAATGCACTCGCTTCATTTTTCTCAGCACTCGCTCGATAAAGCTTTTCTACTATTTTTACAAAAAATTCACCTGCGGCCGCACGAGTGAAGGTAAGGGCTATAATTTTCTCAGGGGCAAGGGTATGATGAAGAATATAGATAAAGCGGTCCGTTAATTGGAAGGTCTTTCCCGTCCCTGCAGAAGCAAACAGTGCTTTATTCGTAAATGTTGTTTCTTCGCTCATTCTTGGTTGAATTTATAATTTTCAAACTTAGATCCATCGACTGCTTTTTTTATCCCGTCTGGGAATAAGTCAGCAAACTCATCCATACGCTGATCTAACTGTTCATTTGGAGGCCAAAACTTACCTTCCTTAATACATTTTAGAATGCCTTTAGCGCACTCTTTGGCCGAATTTAAATCCTCTTGAGAGAAGTTTTCCCAATGGGCAAGGGTCGTTTTTTCAGCCGACTTGGGAACATTGTAATAGTATAATTCAGGAAGTTCTTTGTTTTCTTCAGTAACTTCTGAGTCACAATATAGTGGCAATTGAAGGTTGCTCCAATAATAGTTTTTATCACCTAGTGTATAGTAGGCTTCTTGAGGTAAGTGTGTCGGTTCTTTTTTTGTATTGGCTGAAAGTAAATGTGTGTATCTCGGAGGCTTAGGACTATTACTTGTTTTATAATCTATAATCCTTTTCTGCCCCTTGATAAGATCAATTCTATCTACCGTACCCTTAATTGTAAATTCATTGATTTCTATAGAGAATGCCTTCTCCGTATCCATAATCTCTAATGTTTGATTGGGTTCCAGTAATTCAATTTGTGATTGAGCAAAAGCGGTGAGTCGATCGAGTAAATTTTCCTTCTGTATTTGCAAAGCAAAAGAGAGATTGAATCCATAGTCTCTTTGAATCGCCTTTTCTGCATACGCTTTCAACTCATTAGCCAATTTGGTTGGATCCATTGAGCCTGAAAGCTTTTTACCTTTTAACTGAGCGACTACTTTATGAAAGAGACTTCCAAAGCTACTGGCACTCATTTCACGGTCATCATAATTTTCTATTCGAAGTTTTAAGATATGTTTTAAGTAAAAGCGAAAAGGACATATGAGATAATCATTTAGCTTAGACACAGAAAAACTTTTTGGAAGGGGACAAGGTATGGCTTGATGGATAATCCAAGCGGGTTGATGGCTTTCAGAGCTTTGTTTTTCTAACTTATCAAGTAATACGCTTTTCGTTCTGTTGACTAATTGATCTTCTGAAATTTGGAACAGTATTCTTGAGGGCATCAGTGGGTTAAATTCACCATCACTTTCTGGAATAAATAGTGTGACTTTGCCTTTTTCTTTTAAGTGCCTTCTTTGACAGATGGCCTCAAATAAATAGAGATCATTCGCAAATAAATCATTGTTTGTTTTCATTCCTAATTTTTCTCTTAGGTTTTCGGGAAGGAAAGCATCAATAGGGTTAGCTCTTGGAACAGAACTTTCATTGAAACCACAAATTAGACTATGAGGAGCATCATGCCATAAAAGCTCTAGCCAACCAAATAAATCATGTGCATTTTTTTCTCTTTCTTTATAGAGTTTTTGTTTTCGAAAGGCATCTAGAAGTACTTCTTTTCTTGAGCTTAAATTTTGATTTAGAAATAAATTTTCTGAAACAATCGCTTCCTCTAAAACATTACTGATACAATCAGAGATATTTTTATAATGACTATCGCTCTCAATAAAGCCAAACCCCTTAGTCAGTTCATTCAGTGAATGATTCAACCATTGAGCAAAATTGCTCGGACTATCATTCTGGCTTCGGACTTCATTCTCATAAGAAAAGCTTTCTAGGCAGTTTAATATAGCTATGAGATTTTGATTTTGTGAAAACTCGGCTTGCTTTTTGAGGTCTTTAAGCGAGTAGGTTAGGTGCTTGGAAAACAGCTGATCGATATCTTTAATGAAAGTTTCTACGGGTACGTTTGATTGCGTATATTGGAAAAAATAAGGGTTTAGTAGTAGTTGCTTAAATTCATTTATATTTTGGGCTTCTTGAATACGAATTAGGCTTATAATCAATTTTCCAATCGCACTTTCGCTGAGGCTTATTCCTTCTGGATTATGATAAGCTATAGATTCTAAAGAGAAATAATTACTCACAGGGGAGATTAAATTTGGGTCTAAAAGTCCTATTTGTATAGACTCCACGGGAGCGTTTTGAACATGCTCTTTTAGTTTTTCGGGAATTTCTAGGGCGTTTTTAATTCGAATGATTTCTTGATTCCACTGATTGAAATCAAGGGATCTCTCTTGCCATGGATTTTGCTGAGGAATCCCCCAAGGGTTAAAAAGGCCTTCTTTTTCTGGCCCGTTTATCCAAATTTCAATCGGCGTTTTTGATTCGAGTGATTGCAGTGCTTTTAAGGGTAATGATTTGGGATCAGGTGTCGCAACCATGATGATTTTTGAAATCGCTGAATCCAGTTGGTATTCCTCTGCAGTTTTTATATTGAGCTTAGTTGGATCGATCAGATTTTTTTTACTGAGTAAGCTGTAATAGCTTTCTTCTAATTGGGCTAGTTGCTTCCATCGATCAACTTCTATTCCTTGCTTAACACACCTAGAAGCAACCGATGACAAATCAAGGCCTTCACTTCCAATTTCTTTTCGTAATTTGAGAAAGCGTCTAGCACTCGAAAGCTTTGCATGGCTACTCAATGGGTAGGTATTTGGAAATATCGCATTAATGGAATGCTTTTTTGCGGCTTCTAGTACTTCAATCCAAGTGAAGATACATTGGGCATCGGTTGCTTTATCTTCTTTATCTAGGACTAATTCAAGAAATTGTATCGGTGTCAGTATTTTGGGACTCAGAAGACCCTTGTTTATAGTTAATGGGTCTGTGCTTAGCGCTTCTAATAAATGCCTACCTGATTTGGCAGTTGGTATAATAATGAGGAGGTGGCTCAGGTCAATGTGACCAACATTTGGATCAATTTCACTCAATAGGTGTTCTTTTACCTGGGGGATCAGGGCTTCATTCCAATTGAGATATTTTTGCGTCAGAGGCATATGAATTAATGCTTAAAGTGCTCTAGGAGTCCTAGGATTTCATTTTTGGGATCGTCATGATTTTGCTCTACCGCAAGTTCGAGGGCTTTTTCTAGGACGGTTTTTGCTTTATCGGCTTGCTGACTTTGAATGAGTGATTTACCCAGCAAAATATGAGCAAGCATCCAGTCATCTTGAAGCTGAATGCATTTCTGTAAATGAGGAATCGCTTCGATAAATTGCTCTTGGTCAAAGAGAATCTTACTGAGACTGAAGCGAAAAAGTTTGTTTTCAGGGGCTTCTTGTACTTTCTGGGTGAAAAAATCTTGCTGACTCATCAATCTAATTAGGATGTTGCTTTATTTATTGT
>WTIG01000075.1:0-7236 GCA_011522825.1 Puniceicoccaceae bacterium | reverse complement strand
GAAGGAAAATAACGAAAATAATGACAATACGCATGATTTGTATGCGGTTCGTTTAGAAAAGCTGGATGGCCTTGTTAAAGACGGAAGAAATCCCTTTATAGCGAATTTCGATCAGAAATTTTCTTCTGTAGCAGCCTGTGCGCAATATGATGAAAGTTTAGAAGATGACCAACAGCCAGTTGTTCAGGTAGCTGGTCGGATTATTGCCTTTCGTATCATGGGCAAGGCGAGTTTTATCAAACTGCAAGACAGTGCGGGCCAAATTCAGTGCTATGTGACTCGTGATGAATTGCCAGAAGGGGAGTACAATAACTATTTTAAAAAATTAGATCGTGGAGATATTATTGGTGTAGAAGGTCGATTATTTAAGACTAAGACGGGTGAAATTACTGTTCGTGCTAGTGCTTATACTTTGGTCTCTAAATCACTAAGGCCATTGCCTGAAAAATGGGCTGGTTTGACTGATGACGACAAAATTTATCGTCAGCGTTACTTGGACTTGATCGTAAACCCAGAATCGAGAAATCGTTTCAAACAACGATCAAAAATTATTCAAGCTATGCGTACCTATTTATGGGACTTAGATTTTACAGAAGTAGAGACTCCTGTCTTGCAGTCTGTGGCTGGGGGTGCAGCTGCTAGACCTTTTGAAACCCATTTCAATGCCTTGGATTGCCAGTTTTATTTACGAATCGCACTAGAATTATATTTGAAACAAATGCTTGTTGCTGGTGAAGAAAAAGTTTTTGAGATCGGTCGAGTATTTCGCAATGAGGGTTTATCACGAAGGCATAATCCTGAATTCACGATGCTTGAATTATACCAAGCCTATACAGATTTTCGTGGCATGATGGTTTTGACTAAAGGCTTAATCCAACACGTAGCCGAAACAGTTATCGGAAGTCTTACTATCCAAAGGCCTGATGGTACAGAGATCGACTTAAGTGGTGAATGGCGAGAAGTGGCTTATAAGGATCTCATTAAAGAAGCGACTGGTGATGCTAATTGGTTTGATTTGCCTAAAGAAGAAAAGCTGAAAAAGACAGATGCGCTAGGAATACAAGTCAATCCCGACTTAGAAGACTATGAAATTACTAACAATGTCTTTGAGAAGTTAATCGAACCAACATTGATTCAGCCAACTTTTGTCACTCATATTCCTAAAGAATTATGCCCACTGGCAAAAATCACTGAATCGGATGCGTCAACAATTGATGTATTTGAATTATGCATCAATGGACAAGAAATTGCACCCGCCTACTCAGAGCAAAATGATCCTCTCATACAGCGAGAAATGTTTTCTGCACAAGTTGGTGAAGAGGTACAAGATATGGATACAGAATTTTTGACTGCCTTAGAATATGGTATGCCTCCTGCGGGCGGAATGGGACTGGGAATTGATCGACTTATTATTTTACTGACTGGGGCCGAGAGCATTAGAGATACCATTCTCTTCCCTAGTTTAAAACCCAATAAAGACTAAATAATCCTTAGATTTCTTTATTTGGCGGGGTCAGTAATAATTTTGTTTTAAGCCCAGGTAAATAATCTGAAAACTCTGCACCCTCTGGGGCATTACGAAGGGTTCTTTGCACCATGCCCATTTTTGCATCAAGGTTATCAACCATAGAAACAAAAACAGCTTCGGGCGTGGCGGCCATTGCGGCAGCGCCCCATTCTTTTTCGCCTTGGTGACTCAGTACAATATGCTCTAAGCGTTCGGTTAAATCTTCGCTTAAATTCGATAAAATAGCTGCTTTTCTAACTACTTTATAACCTAAGACAACGTGCCCTTGTAATGTACCTAATCGAGTGGTTTTTGTCGCAATATCTCCCTCATATTCTTCCAATTTGCCAATGTCGTGTAAAATGATACCTGCAATCGCTAAATCAAAATCGACCTCTTTGTAAATTGGTAATAAAGCCAACCCAACTTGTAACATGTGTACCGTATGTTCTAGCAAACCATGGCGATAAGCATGGTGCATTGCAATGGCAGCAGAGGCACTTCGAAAGGCAGATTCATGATTCTGAATGGCATTTTCAACGGTTGCTTTTAATGCTGGGTGTTTTATTTGCTCTATACCATGAGTTAATTGCTCCCAAAGGTGAGATTCACTTTCAGGTGGGACTTCTATTAATTGATGAATAATCCCTTGTTCCGTTGCTTCTTCTAATGAGAAAAGTGCTACAGAATAAATGTCTGGAGAGATTTGTTGATTATAAAATCGAGTCGTTCCCTTTATTTTGATCAAACTACCTTCGGAAATATCATCCAAGGTAACAAAGGCATTACTATTATTGAAGACATTAGTGACAAATGTACCACTTGCATCCGAAAATTCTAGTAACAAATAGGGGTTTCCGTTTTTAGCCGTTTTATTTAATTTACGCTTTATAAAATAAATGCCCGAAAAGGCTAATTCAGATGAGGGATCTAAGGCTTGGAGTTTTTTTATCGTTAAATAATCAGTCACAAAACTGAGTATTAGAGATATTTATTGAGATGCAATTGGAAAAATAAACCAATAAGATGCTTCATTTCTTATCCTTGATACGCATTTTATTGAATAACACAAATAAGAGAAAAAATACAAACATACTAAGTATGGCAGTATCATTTTCTGGTATTTGTACACTAATAGATTCAAGTGAGAAGTTTTCATTTTGAGATGCTTCAGGATTTATATAAAGTGAAATTTTTAGATCAGCCCTAAAATCATTTTACCTTCTTCGGTAATCATTTCTTGGTCCCAAGGTGGATCCCATACGATACTCACTCTAGCTTCTTTAACTCCAGGTACAGTTTCTAGATGATTTTGCGCATCTTCAGCGATTGCTGGACCCATACCGCACCCGGGTGCAGTGAGTGTCATTTGCATTTCTACAATATGTTGATCGTCTTCTTCATTAATCTCCAATGAGTATACTAAACCTAGATCGACAATGTTTACTGGAATTTCTGGATCAAAAACTTTTTTCAGTACGGTCCACAAGGCATCCATTTCAGGCGGCCCTTGATGGCTTGCATCTTCATTTTTCTCATTGATGACAATCTCTTCGCCAAGTGCGTCAGCATCGCTTCCTTTAATTCGGAACATGCCGTTTTCTGTCATGATGGTGAAATTTCCACCTAAGCGATGCGTGATAACAACATTTTCACCCTCAGCTAATTCCATAGGAGTGCCTTGTGGAATTAGAGTTGCTTCTACAGCTCGTGAAAGTATGCGTTTTTCTTCGTTCATCTGGTTTATGATTTAATTTTTGAGGCGAATTTTTCTTCTAAAAGCTTTCGAATATTTTCAGCGAGTGAATCCGATCCGAGTTTTTCTATGATTTCTTCAAAAAAGCCAAGTACGATTAATTGCATAGCGACTCTATGGGGAATGCCACGACTGAGCATATAGAAGAGTTCATCTTTATCGATATTACCCGTTGTAGCACCGTGCGAACACTTTACATCATTGGCTAAAATCTCTAATCCAGGAAGAGCATTAGCATCAGCTCTTGAGTCGAGTAGTAGATTTCGATTTGTTTGATAGGCATCCGTTTGTTGCGCACCTTCTTCAACTTGAATCAATCCTGAAAAGATCGTTCGACTAGTGTCAAACAGTGCATTTTTGTAAAGGAGATCAGAGACTGAATTTGGAGCATTGTGGGTTTGGAAAGTTCTTTGATCAAACTCTTGAGTGTCTTCAGCAACCGATAAAGAATACATAGTAACGTGAGCACCGGACCCATTTATTTGTATTTGATTCTCATAGCGTGCTTTGGCTGCACCTAAATTAATCGCAATATTTTCTAGTTGTGTATCTCTATCTGCAATAGCTGAATCCAACTGAAATGAAAGTGATTGTGCATTGAAGTTTTGGATCACTTTTCTGTAAACATTAGCCGAAGGGTGCACTTGTATGTTACTCGCAGAAATACTTAAGCCAGTGTTCTCTTGTGTTGTTGAAGCTAAGACATCGATTAATGACACCTTTGATTGTGCTTCAGCAATAATAAGAGTGTGTGGGCAAATCAGACCTTTTTCTTTATTAGACCAATGGTAAACGGCTATCGGTTCGTTGATTTCAACACCTTTTGGTACATAAAGCACTGCACCTGCCTTAACATTTGATGCGTGTAAGCCAAAGTATTTTTGTGAGCCCAATCGAGTTGAGTCCTTTAAAAAATAGGGCTCTAAGATATCCGAGTGTTTTTCAATAGCTTCATTGAGCGAGACAAAGAAAACACCTTTATCGGTCAAATCTTTGGGTAAAGACTTAGATTGTACTAGGTGATCATCGACAAAAATCAGTTCTGCGATTGAGCCCTCAACCAATGTTGAATTAGCTAATGCGTAATCAATAGCAGCGTCTTCAGGACTAGGAGCTGGTTTGAAGGCATCGATATCTTCAGATAAAACGGAAGCAAAACGCCAAGATTCATCTTTAGCTGACGGTACTGGTAAATTAGAATACGTTTCTCTCCCAGAGCTTCGTCTATCCAGCAACCATTGTGGTTCTAGTGCATTTGTGGTCGTATCTTTATTGACTGTGGTGTTCATTAAATGATGGAGCTTAAATTTTAACTGTGATTAACCGACGGATCCTTCCATTTCCATGTCGATGAGGCGTTTTAACTCTACCGAATATTCCATCGGGAATGCTTTGAGTAGATCGTTTACAAACCCATTGACGGCAAGACTCATGGCTTCTCCTTCAGAGAGACCCCGTTGCATCATGTAGAAAATTTGTTCGGCACTGACTTTAGAAACACTGGCTTCGTGTTGAACGGTATTACCGTTTCCTCGTGTAGTGATTGCTGGATATGTGTCTGTTCGGCTGTTAGTGTTAATCAGAAGGGCATCGCACTCTGTATTGTTTTTACAGTTTTTGAGATGCTTTGGCATATGCACTTGGCCTCGATAAGTAGAGCGACCTTTACCAATTGAGATCGATTTTGAAATAATATTACTACTGGTATCATCAGCAAGGTGTATCATCTTTGCACCCGTATCTTGGTGTTGCCCATCATTAGCGAGTGCAATTGAAAGCACTTCACCTCGAGCTTTTCGTCCTTTGAGAACAACGCCTGGGTACTTCATAGTTAAGCGTGATCCAATATTACAATCGATCCATTTAACTTCTGCATTTTCTTCAGCGTGGGCACGTTTAGTGACTAAGTTAAATACATTGTTCGACCAATTTTGCACGGTGATGTATTGGATTTTAGCATTCTTTAAAGCAACGAGTTCAACAACTGCACTGTGGAGGGTAGCGGTTTCAAATTTAGGAGCAGTACAACCTTCCATGTATGTTATTTCAGCTCCTTCATCGGCAATAATGAGGGTTCTTTCAAATTGTCCAAAGTTTTCCGCATTGATTCGGAAGTAGGCTTGGAGTGGTTGCTTTAGTTTTACCCCTTTAGGCACGTAGATAAAACTACCTCCCGAAAATACGGCACTGTTAAG
This sequence comes from Puniceicoccaceae bacterium, assembly GCA_011522825.1. Taxonomy (GTDB): domain Bacteria; phylum Verrucomicrobiota; class Verrucomicrobiia; order Opitutales; family Coraliomargaritaceae. The sequence goes on along the minus strand of WTIG01000075.1, from coordinate 1,778 downwards.
AGCAGAAAATTTATTATCCGCCGAAGGGATGACTTTTCCAAAGTAGGGGCGGAAGATTTCTGGATATTTCTCTAAGCCTTCTGTTGAGCCCACAAAAATGACACCTTCTTTTTCTAGATCTTCTTTCATTCTAGAGTAAGCGGCTTCTGAATCAAATTGAGCCTCGACTCCAGCTAAGAATTTTCGCTCTTGTTCTGGAATACCTAAACGCTCAAAGGTTTCTTTCACATCGTCAGGGACTTCATCCCAAGTACGACTGGGTTTTTGTCCTTTAGAAAGATAATAACGAATATTTTCAAAAACAATATTCTCTAAATCTTTACTCGCCCAATGGGTTGGCATAGGTTTTTTGTTGAAAATCTCTAGAGCCTTAAGTCTGAATTCTTTTACCCACTCAGCTTCATTTTTAACTTTAGAAATATAGGCAACCGTTTCTTCATTGAGTCCAGTGCCTGCGTCATAAGTATAATCTTCAGGAAAGCTAAAGTTGCCTTTCTCATAGTCAACTTGGATAGCCTCTTCTTGTTCGTTGATGATTGAATCACTCATTATTGATAAAATTGGCCGTTATATTATTGAGCAATAGAGGGGACAAATGAGTCTTTAACCCAGTCATAACCTTTGGATTCTAGCTCTTTAGCTAATTCCGCATCTCCACTATGCACGATTTTTCCATCGTACATGACATGCACCACGTCAGGTATTATGTAGTCTAGAAGTCTTTGATAGTGGGTAATGATCAGAAACCCTCTGTCTGGGCTACGCATTAAATTAACTCCGTCAGCAACGATTTTTAATGCATCAATATCTAATCCCGAATCCGTCTCATCCATAACGCAATAATCAGGTTCCAGCATAGACATTTGTAAAACTTCACAGCGTTTTTTCTCTCCGCCAGAAAAACCTTCATTCAGTGATCGTGCAGTGAATTTTCGGTCGATCTTCAGAGCGTCCATTTTTTCGTAGAGCTCTTTGTAGTATTCAACCGCATTGATGCTTTCATTTTCAGGTAGGCGCGCTTGTTTTGCCGCACGAATAAAATTAGCGATACTCACACCAGGAATCTCTAGCGGGTATTGAAAGGCTAGAAAGAGACCCGCTAAGCTAATTTCATCTGCTTCTTTACCTAAGATGGATTCGCCATTGAGTAAAATCTCTCCAGAAGTGACTTCATAATCTTCATGTCCTGCAATGACTTTGGCTAAAGTACTTTTACCAGTTCCGTTAGGGCCCATTAAGGCGTGGATTTCGCCCTTTGGAATAGTTAGGCTGAAGTCCTTTAGGATGGGCTGCCCATCAATGCTTACGTTTAAGTTAGTGATTTCTAAGGAATGCATATACAATTAAGAATGATTGTTAGTATTATGGATTGAACCATTGAAATTAATATCAATTTGTTCGGGTTCGAAATTTTTTGGCAAGTGCTTTTTTAAAGAATCAAATAAAGAGGCTGGCAAATCTACATCGTAAATTGCCCCAGTTTCTTTACAGTGAAAATGTGCATGTGGCTTTAAATTTGGGCAGTATCGGGTGGATTCTCTTTCGAAGTTGACTTGGCGTATCAGTCCACTCTCAACAAGTGTCTCTAGGCAATTATAAACCGTTGCAAGTGAAATTGAGGGCATTGTTTCTCGAGAACGTGTAAATATTTCATCCGCAGTTGGATGGTCTTTTTTATTAAGAATCAAAGAAAATATGTGTTCACGTTGCTTTGTAGGCTTTAGCGAACTTTTTTCTAAGGCTTTTTTAAAGATTGTTTTATATGCGGGAGTTAACTG
>WTIG01000138.1 GCA_011522825.1 Puniceicoccaceae bacterium | reverse complement strand
CCCCAGCGTTTAGTGAATGGATAATAAATAAAGCAAGGCTTACCAATAACAGCTCCTTTTGAAACAGGTCCAAAATAACGGCTATCATGGCTGTTGTATGAATTATCCCCTAAAGCAAAGAAATAATCTTCGGGTATGGTAAAATTATTGCCTCTACTGAGCAGCCCATCAGCTTTGTAGCTTTTATATTCTCCTTCTTTATTTCCGTTACTGATAAATGCGTATACTTCATCTCGGATTTCACCATTCACTAATAAATGTCCATTGGCTATGGAAATTGTTTCTCCACCAACGCCACCGATTCGTTTGATGAAGTATTTGTCGCCAAGACTTTGTTTTGTTTTAGCATCAAGTTTCATTTTGCTGGTTTTAAAGACAAATGGTTCACCTGCTTCAGGTTTTTTGAAATGATATGATAATCTATCTACAAATAATGCATCTCCTAAAGTTATATCAAATGAAATGAGTGTATCACCTTTTTTAACAACGGTGCTACTTTTGATTTTGTGTCTAGTATCTTTGTAAATATTTATACGATTCTCCTCATGGTATGCTTGTAGTAGCTCTTTAAAAGAATCGTATTGTGGAAAGTATGTTTTTAAAATGACACTGTCTAATGAGAAATCAAAAGGCACTTGAATTTTCACTGCTTGATTCCCAACGTACAGTTCGTATTGCCTGTAGGTTGCTGGTAGCAATCCAAACCATTTTTTTCCCTTAACATATTCAAAGCTTACAAAGCCTACGCTTCTTAATTTTGAATCTCTTGAAAATTGAGCCTGCGAAAATAATGAAACCGAAACTCTGCCATCATTATCTGCCTCTAAATGATAATTTTTTGATCCAAGGAGAATTTTATTAAGTATGTTTTCTGCTGTTGTCGGTTTTTCAGCATTTAAATCATAAATGACTTCATTCATTCCGCTGTACGTCGGGTACATAGAATTAGTTGGAATCAGAAATGGTTGGAAGAAAAAAGTACGAATACCAATAATGACCACGAGAGCTACAAGCCCGACTTCTACATTATCGATCCAAAAAGTTTTGGGGTAGATTTTTCCGCCAATTTTAAGAAGGAATTGATTTATTAGCTCGATTTCCCTTTGAACTTTTAAATCGTCTCTTATGCTTTTAAAGGAGTGAATCAGCTCTCTTAAACGCTCTAGAGTTTCACTGAGTTTGTTGAGATCTCTTTCCGCTAATAAGTCTTTTCTGTAGCGATATATGCGATTTGCATTAATTAAAAGTGTACCGAGTTCTTTCTTAGTAATCTTCACGTTAATTTTATAGGGTAATAAGACAGAATTAACCAAATTAGAGGGAAATGCGAGAAACTTTTAATCGGTCGTTTTTAAAATCTTAATGAAGGCATCCTGTGGAATTGAGACATTTCCTATATTTTTCATGCGCTTCTTACCCTCTTTTTGTTTTTCTAATAATTTACGCTTTCTGGAAATATCTCCACCATAACATTTTGCGGTGACATCCTTACGAAAAGCACTGATTGTTTCTCGAGCAATTATTTGAGCGCCGACACTGGCTTGGATAGCAATTTTGAATAACTGTCTTGGTAAAATGTCTTTAAGTCTCTTACAAAGTAATCGTCCCCTGCCCTCTGCTTTATCGACATGAACAATTGAAGAGAATGCGTCGACTGGATCATTATTTACTCGAATATCCAGGCGACATAATTTGGCTTCTTGATATTCGGACATTTCATAATCCATAGAGCCGTAGCCGTGCGTAATGCTTTTTAAACGATCATTAAAATCGATGAGAATCTCATTCAGGGGTAAAATGCAGACGAGCATGACTCTCTGAGCATCAATGGTCTCAGTATGCTCACAAATGCCTCTTTTTTCAGAAACAAGTGCTAGAGTATCGCCGATTGAACCACTTGGAATATGGATTGAGGCACGAATCATTGGCTCTTTAATCGTTTCAATTTCAGAAGGTTCTGGAAGATGCACTGGGTTGTGTACTTCAACCATCTCTCCATCCACTTTAATGACATGGTAAACGACACTTGGGTAGGTGGAAATAACATCTAAGTTATATTCTCTACGTATGCGTTCTTGTATGATTTCCATGTGCAATAAGCCAAGGAAGCCACAACGAAAGCCAAAACCTAGGGCAACTGAGTTTTCTGATTGGTAAACAAAGGCTGCATCATTGAGGCGAAGTTTACCCATGCTCGCTTTTAGTTTATTATAATCGCTAGTGTCGATCGGATAAATGCCACTAAAAACCATAGGGCTAATTTCCTTAAACCCTGGAAGCATTTCAGTTGCTGGGTTGTTTTGTAAAGTAATGGTATCGCCTAATTTGATTTCAGAAACATCGCGTATGTTAGTCACAATATAACCGACATCTCCTGTATTTAATTCGCCTTCCGGATGCATCTTTGGCGAGAATTTACCGACTTCTTTGGTCAAAGCTTTGTTTCCATCACTCATGGTGATGATGGTTTCATTGGCTTTTATCGATCCAGAGAAAATTCGCACATAACAAATCACTCCTTTGTATGTATCATAAATGCAATCAAAGATAAGCATTCGCAAAGGTTCCCCATCTGCAGATTCAGGGTTAGGGATTTTTAGGGCGATTTTTTCCATGAGTTCAGGAATGCCAATGCCTGTTTTAGCGCTCGTGAGTACCGCATCTTCTGCGGGTATGGCTAAAACATCTTCCAACTGTGCTTCAATGGCTGGTATGTCTGCACTGGGTAAATCTATTTTATTAATCACAGGAATGATTTCTAGCCCATGCTGACTGGCCAAGTGTGCATTGGCGACCGTTTGAGCTTCAATACCTTGGGCGGCGTCAATGAGAAGCAAAGCTCCTTCACAAGCGGCTAAACTTCGAGAAACTTCATAAGAAAAATCTACGTGACCTGGAGTATCAATCAAATTAAAAGCGTAGTCAGTGTCCTTGTGCTTATAGACCATCGAGACGGGATGACTTTTAATTGTGATTCCCCGCTCTCTTTCTAAATCCATTGAATCCAATAGTTGGTCTTGCATGTTTCGCATTTCAACAGTTCTAGTGAGCTCTAGAATACGGTCGGACAGAGTCGTTTTCCCGTGATCAACGTGAGCTATAATGCAAAAATTGCGTATGTTATTTGTGCGAGACATATAAGAGGCTAATTCCTATTTAAGATTCTATAAATGAATAAAAGACAACTCTCTATTTTGATTTGTAAGCAATATTGTCCTTTGAGCATAAGGCGAAACAG
>WTIG01000133.1 GCA_011522825.1 Puniceicoccaceae bacterium | reverse complement strand
GAAATATACTACATCTGCAATCTAAAGAAAGCTTATACCCACTTCTCAAAAATACAGGTTTGAATGTTTTTCTTTATGGCATTTTAGTGAGCTTAGGATTTTTCTTTATATAAAACACATGAAAACAACGCTTTTAGTACTCGCTGCTGGAATGGGCAGTCGATACGGTGGTCTCAAACAAATGGATGCCATTAGTGACGACGGTAAATCCATATTAGATTATTCTATTGATGACGCGATACGTGCAGGATTTTCTTCAATCGTTTTCGTCATTCGAAAAGATTTTTCCGAAGCGTTTGATGCTAAAATTGGCACCCACTATAAATCAAAAATTTCAATTCAATACGCTTACCAATCGATTGATGATCTGCCTCAGCCTTTTTGCGCTCCAGAAAATCGGAGTAAACCTTGGGGTACTGCTCAAGCGATATGGTCAGCGAGAGATTCAATCTATACACCATTTGCCGTAATTAATGCAGATGACTTTTATGGCAGAGATGCTTTTAAGCAAATGCAACGCTTTTGCCAGCCTATGGCTGAAGACGGCAATCAACCTTTGCATGCTGGTTTAGCCACTTATGCATTGAGTAATACCCTATCGGAAAATGGCACGGTCAATCGTGGGGTTTGTACTCTCAATGAGAACCAGCAACTGGAAAAAATTGAAGAACATACTGAAATTCAATTAATTGAAGGTGGAAGTATCTCTGGGCAAAATGCCTCTCAAAATTTAACTAAATTATCGCCTGAAGCACCTGTCTCTATGAACTTTTGGGCCTTTTCACCGGGTGTCTTTTCATCATTAGAACAGTATTTTGCTGAATTTTTAAAAACACAAATCCAAGACCCAAATTCTGAATGTTATTTGCCCGATGCCATCGATGCATTTATTCAGACAGGAGCGTTAATTTGTGAAACGATTAAAACCAATAGTCAATGGCTTGGCGTTACCTACCCTCAAGACAAAGCACAAGTAAAAAAGGCTCTAGCTGAAATCACAAAAACAAGTGTTTATTTCGAAGATTGAGAATCTGCTTTATTCTCTGGGGCTTCCATTGCCTTAATCGAAAATTCCATCACCGTATCTTCTCGAAGCACCTTAATCGGAGATAATTGATTAATGTAGGTTTTAAAGGTAGCGCTCGGCAAGTCTGAGATGCGGTTAATTGTAACGCCACAAAGCGATAGGATATTATCCCCTACCTTCAACCCTGCAAGTTCAGCAGGCCCCGACTCATTAATCTTTGAAATGTAAACATTATGCTCTTTCTGCCCGGAAATATTTTCTCTGACTTCCAATCCAATCCAGCCCCTAAGCGATTTACCACCTACCATCAAATCTTCTTTCACACGGGCTAATGCGCTAACGGGCAAGCAATACGATCCATTCATATCAGGAATGGAAGCTATCGTCATTCCGATTAATTGACCATTCACATCAAAAACTGGCGAACCGCCTTGACCTGAACCTATTGAAATTGATGTCCTGTAATAAGCCGTCGGAAAAATACTATCTCCTAACTTTTTATCCACTCCACTTAAAATTCCAAATATAGGGCTGACATCAAAATCTAAAGGACAAGCCAATGAAAAAATAAAGGTACCTAAGGCCACCTCTCTCCCCTCAAAAGTTAATGGTATCACTCCAAATGATTCTGGCGCATTGATTAAACGTAATAAAGAAATGTTGGTGACAGGATCATGCCCTATAGGCTCCGCAGGATAGACGTTTCCTTTGTACTCAATCCCAATCTTATAGGCACCCAATGCCCGACTCGCATTAACTAAAACATGACCTTCCCTACTGACGAAAAAGCCAGTTCCTATCCGTAAATTTATTTGCGAAGGCTTATCTTCTGTTTCTTGCTGACGGAATGCTGCCTTTACACGAACGATTGCAGACTCGTACTCATCATAAATACGGTACAAGTCTTCTTGGAGTTGGTGATTCGCAGAATAAGTTGCGACTGGCGATAGTAAGCAAATGAATGCTAATACACACAGTAGATACACTGAAGTAAGATTGATGTGCATTTATCGTAAAGCGAACTAGAAAGCAAAACTTGCTAACTGAGTATAGGGGTTTGATTTTCTTAAAGTGTCTGATGATGCATAAACGGGCGCATCTGAATAATCAGCCGTATTGCCAATGGCTACGGATATTGCATCAGCTTCAAAATCATAGGTTTCGGATGCCCCATTGATAGCAATTACCTCAACAGCATAATCTTTTTCCAAGGTATCATTAGCAACGACTGCATAATCGACAAATTCGACTGAACCTGCCATCTCTTCAAAAGTTGCAGAACTTTGACCATTAGAATTTATGTCCGATACCAAGTTGTTGCCATCGAAGCCAATATTTAAGTAAAGTGCAATTCCCATCAAGCATATCAGCCCATAAGCTAGAGATGCGGAACGAGTATGCCCGATAAACCAATTTGCCCAGTTGTAGTACCAAGGCTCTTGCTGAATAAATGTCTGCAAAGTCTTTTCTTGTAATTCTCTGTCAAATTTTTCCCAAAAAGCATCATTGGGCTGCTCTGCTTTTTTAACTTTTAACAGATCTTCTAATTTAGGGTGTTTATTAATATCCATACTCTAATAAATTCAAATCGTTTAGCCAATGTATTCTTGCAAGAATGCTTGAAGCATCTTTTTCGCATAATGCAAACGAGATCGAACCGTTCCCTCGCTTGTCTTAGTTATATCGGCAATTTCTTTATGATTCATTCCTTCAACTTCATGTAAAATAACAACGATCCTATGTTTAGGAGACAATTTTTGGAGCGCTTCGTTCAATTTTTCTTGAAGTTCTTTTAAAAGAGCACCCTTCTCCGTTTTTGTTTTTGCAGTAAAATACTCTAAAATCTCACTACTGACTAAAGTCTCATCAATAGTTTCATAATTAATAAAACGTTGTTTTTTTGCTCGTTTAATAAATGTAATACTGGAATTCACTGCGATTCGGTAAAGCCATGTATAAAAGGAAGCCTGTCCTCTAAATCGCTTGATCGACTGAAATGCCTTTATAAAAACCTCTTGAGCAATATCTGTGGCATCCTCACGATTGCCTGTCATATTGTAAATAGTCGAAAATAAGGGTTGGCGGTATTTTTGAACTAATTGATTGAAAGCAGATACTTCTCCGTTTTGCACACGCTGTACAATAGCCCAATCTAAATCACGATCTGACACAACTGAATCGCCAACACCTTTCTTCACATCAGAAATAAACTCATTGGCAATAGT
>WTIG01000087.1 GCA_011522825.1 Puniceicoccaceae bacterium | reverse complement strand
GTTATTATCCGCTTATCAAAAAGAGCTAGGCTTTGATTTAGAGGTGGCTCATTTTAATCATCAGTGGAGGGGTGCTGACTCACAAAAAGATGCTCAATACGTTGAAGGCTTAACCAATGCACTCGGCTTACCCTATCATTGTGCATCCGCAGAGTTAGACCAATCGGTAAAAACGGAAACTAAAGCTCGTGAGGCACGAATTGATTTTTTAAGGAAGAGCGCGAGTGAACTGGGGGTTCGAGTCATTGCTTTTGGCCATCAAATGGATGATATTTTGGAAACGCAGATTCAGCGTTTAGGACGTGGGTCAAGTATAGAAGGATTAATTGCTCCAAGACCGATTCATATCTTTGAGAATGGTCCGACCCATATTCGCCCGATTTTAAATTATACAGCAAAATCAATTAAGCAGTCACTAAACAAGCATGGTATAAATTGGTGTGAAGATGTGAGTAATAATGATGAGCGAATTGTGCGAAACAAACTTCGAAAGAGTATTATTCCTCAATTATCTGAGTGGATGCAAAGAGATGTTTCTGAAGGAGCTTCCAGAAGCAGAAAATTATTAGAAGAAGATGCCAATTTTTTAGAGGAATTAGCCCAAGAGCGATTGCCTGCTTGTTATAAATTAGAAACAAAATTAGATCGTTTATTGCTAAGATCAGAAAAGCATTCACTGACAAGAAGAGCTTTTCTTTATTGGTTACATAGAATTAACCCAGATTTTGTTCCGAGTGCCCGTTTACAAGAACAGTTAATCAGTGCGATTTATGGAGAACGGTTTCGAGAAAAGTTTTCGCTAGGGGATACTTTTATTGTTATGAACAAGCGAGAAATATGGATAGAAAAGGATTGAAGTCGCATTCATATTTTATTTAGATTATAGGTTCACAATTTGACAGACTATTGAGGAGTCACTAACTACAAGCATAATGTTTAATAATCAAAATTTCAACGATTCGAATTCAGGAAATAAAAATTCACGTAAGCCAAGGAGATTTCAGCCACGTGTATTGTACATCTATTTGATTATTTTAGGTGTCATTATGGCTTTGTTTTTCGCTAATCCAAACTCTGGTTTATCCGTTAAAAATCTGACGATCAGTGAAGTCATAGAAAAGGTAAAGGTGGGAGAAATCACTCCTTGGGAAGGTACGATGAAGCCTAATTTGTCTTTTGGTCGTGAAGGTTACTCAATTTCTGGAATCTACAGGTCAAATACGGATAATTCTGATTTAACGCTCACCGAAGATAGCCAAGAAGAAGTTCGTTTCTTTGCCGAGGGTCGTCTTACCGAAGATGATTTCTTGTTAATGAGAGATTATTTTAATGAGCGCCAATCAAGCACAATGTTACAAGATGTGCTTCTTAGTTTTCTTCCTTTTATTCTGATTGTTGCTTTATTGTATTTTCTTTTTGTACGTCAGTTAAAGAGTGCAGGAAAGGGGGCGATGAGTTTTGGAAAGAGCAAAGCTAAGATGCTAACTCGGGATAAGGACTCAATTACTTTCAAAAATGTTGCTGGTTGTGATGAAGCTAAGGAAGAAGTGGGCGAGGTAGTTGATTTCCTAAAAGATCCAAAGAAATTTCAAAAGATCGGGGGAAAGATACCTAAAGGAGTCTTGATGGTGGGCCCTCCAGGGACTGGTAAAACTTTATTGGCTAAGGCCGTTGCTGGTGAAGCAGATGTGCCATTCTTCTCAATCAGTGGTTCTGATTTCGTAGAGATGTTTGTTGGAGTTGGTGCGGCTCGTGTTAGAGATATGTTTGAGCAAGGAAGAAAAAATGCACCTTGTATTGTATTTATCGATGAGATTGATGCTGTGGGTCGCCAACGTGGAGCGGGCCTAGGAGGTGGCAACGACGAACGTGAGCAAACCTTGAATTCACTTCTTGTTGAGATGGATGGATTTGATGGTCACGAAGGTGTCATCATTATTGCTGCGACCAATAGACCCGATGTTTTAGACAATGCCTTGTTACGTCCAGGACGCTTTGACCGACAAGTAACCATTGATTTACCCGATGTGAATGGACGCCATGAAATCTTAAAAGTTCATGCTAAAAAGATCACTCTATCAGAAGAGGTGAATTTAGAAAATGTTGCTCGCAATACGCCTGGTTTTTCAGGAGCTGATTTAGCTAACTTGCTGAATGAAGGTGCCTTGATAGCTGCACGTCATAACAAGAAGTTTGTTGAACCACATGATCTTGATGAAGCACGAGACAAGATATCATTCGGTCGTGAACGAAGAAAGTTAATGGATGATGAAGATCGTAAAATTACAGCTTATCACGAAGCTGGACATGCTATAGTACAAGCGGTTGTCGATGATGGAACAATGCCTGTTTATAAAGTAACTATCATTCCTCGAGGACAAAGTCTTGGGTCTACAATGTTCATGCCTAAAAAAGACCTTTTGAATTATTCTAAGAAACGATTACTGAATCAAATCTGCTGTGGCATGGGTGGTCGTTGTGCGGAAGAGATTGTTTTTGATGATATCACAAGCGGAGCTTCTGGTGACATTAAAATGGTGACTAAAACAGCACGTCATATGGTATGTGACTGGGGAATGACCGAATTAGGGACCGTTGCCCTTGGAGAGAATAAAGACCACGTTTTTCTAGGACAGGAGATACAGCGCTCACAGAATTACAGTGAATCTACGGCTATCAAAATTGATAATAAGATAAGTGAGATAGTGGATATTCAGCACCAACGCGCTTTAGATATTTTGAATGAAAATCGTGAGGCTTTAGAGGTTTGCGCACAAGCGCTTCTTGAGCATGAAACCATTGATGGAAAACATGTTTATGAGATTCTTGAATATGGTGAAATCCGTTCACCGATTATAGAAAAACCTTCGATTAGTGAGAAAGTTTCCGAAGAAAATGATGCAGAAGAGTTGAAGGCTGAAGAGCCGAAAGACCAAGAGGATGACGATTTAGCAGGCGATGAATCACCGATTCAAGCTCCAGCTTAAGAATCCTTTTTACTGGAAATCTTATCAGAACATTTTGAAGAACAAGAGCAGCTGCTCTTGTTCTTTTTTTGCTTGGAAGCAAATTTGCCAATTAAAATCCACAAAGCAAAGGCACATAATCCTAGCACTATGATTGAATCGATCAGGTTCATAGAAAAAAGCTTATCGATTGATAGGTTAGGATACTCGCTGCCCAAGCAATAAAACTGAGGGTTATAAATGAGCCTATCGCCCATAGCCAATTTAACTCTTGAGCAATTATGGCAACGGTAGCAC
>WTIG01000097.1 GCA_011522825.1 Puniceicoccaceae bacterium | reverse complement strand
TGGAAGTGTTACCCGGTTGATTATCAAGCAACGGCTGATGCAACCGCAGGAAACCCCAGTGGCACCGGCACGGTTGGAGCGTTACTGTCCACCACCGGAACAATTAACCGCCCAAACTTGGGCGTTGACGCAATACGCTACGGGACAGGCATCGATGCCACAGGCGGTGGAACGCCTGACCCAGACCTGACCTTTAACGATATTGCGACCGAAGATAGTTTGACCACAAACCAGTATGGGATTTGCCAACCATCTGCTGCAGGTGTCAACCTTCAAGGCCGTATTCGCATCGGCGCTGACGACACCTCAACCTCTACTTCTTTTGTCGATGTTGATGCTGTGTTGACCAAAGTTAACAACAACCCAAGCGGCGTAAACGCCAACACAACAACAGATTTCTCAGGTCTGATACTTCAAGGATCGCTGACTACGGTGTCTTTAACAGGTTGCCTGTTTATCTCCCTTGATACGCACGACAAAGGATTTATCGACGCATCTTCAGCAACCAACGGGATTGGTACGAGCACTATCAACGGCTGCACCTTCCTTGATTGGGGCACAGTGTCCGGCCGTGCATCTCTAACCATTGAAAATTCATCTTTTAAAAATGCCGGCAGTGTTACCGCCAATGGCAGCTCAATCGATACCTGCACATTTGATAGCTGTGACCCAGTCGATGTAGGCACAGCATTGGCTGACATTACCAACTGCACGTTTACTTCTTCTGGAACGGGCCACGCTATTACCACCAGCATTGCAACTGGGACGATCAGTTTTAACAACAATAACTTTAGCGGTTACACCACTGGAGCTAACGCAGCTATTAACTTCACTGCGACAAGCGGAAGCGTAACTATTAATTACTCGGGAGGTAATTTGCCAACGTTTCAAACTGCAGGGGTTACTGTTGTATTCCAAGCCAGTAGTTCATTAACTCTTACTGGTTTACAAACAAATACAGAAATTCGTATTTATGATACAGGTACTACTACTGAAGTAGCAGGGATTGAAAACTCTGGTACATCTGAAGTATTTTCAATTAACGTTGCATCAGTTGATATTGTGATTCATGCATTAGGTTTCATATATCAAAGACTAGATGGTGTCAATACATCAACAGATAGAAGTCTTCCTATCCAACAGCAAGAAGATAGGCAGTACAATAATCCATAAGGTGTAAATAAAAATGACATTTACTTTTGATGGTCTAAATAAATTAATTGTTTGCGACACAGGTGTTACGCAATTTTCTGCAAGTGAAGTATACAGTCGATGGAAAGAGTGGACCACAATAGGCGATAATTTAAAATTTGAACAAGCGTTTCAAAATAGCATTGGAGGCAATCCGTTAGGTGGAGGTGTGTTGCTTGGAGCGTATTACTTTTTAACAAATGGCTGGAAGATTAGGCCACAGGAAGCAGATCATACTTTAATTATTGAAGGTAATTTGTTTCCATTTCCTGATACAGCTGGTTTGTTTGTTAATACATTGGGCTCATTTAATGTGATTATTGCTTTAAGAACAAGTTCATTAACACAGCAAGTTCTTATTTCAGAAGCAGATAGCTTAACTGCTTCTGGTATTGCAGATGCAGTTTGGTCAGAAGATCTAAGTACTCAGCAGCAATTAAATACTGCTGGAGATATTATCAAGAAAACTAAAACAATTTCAACGTTAAATCTTGGAGCGTAATGCACGACATTATTTATTGGAGAGGACAAAAGATTGATCCAAGTACTATTGACCCTGACATTTTGTATTTAATTGAATCTTTTTTATTCAATCCAATCAAAGCTACAAGCAATCACAACTCTTATGCAAAAGAAAGAGCACGTCTAAGGATTACTTTATTTGGGGAAGAAAATAGTGCAGAATTTATTGATAATTATTTGTGTTGTAATGACCCAGAGCACATCAATGACAAATGAATTTATCACAAAAAGAGAAAGTACTTTTGAGTTTTTTAGGTGTTATATTTTCAACACAATTATTTTTTCTTGGACATGCAATTTTTTATTGTATGGAAAATGGAGGGATAAAAGTTTGTCCAGAAATTGGCAAGCGTGTTGAAATGACATTTGCTGGACAGGTTGCGACTGTATTAGCATTAATAACAAACATAGGAACAGGAAGAATTTCAAAATGAATCCATTAAAACAACATAAAAAATTACAAGCACTTAATGTAAAAGCTGAGCAATGTTCGTCAAGGGAAGAAGCTCAAGAGCTTATTCGTAAAGCAGACAAAGCTCACGATAAACTTGCATTTGCAAATTGGTATGGAATCCGAAACAAGACAGAACTGGGAAAAGATTAAAGCTCATTTCGAAAAGCTTCCAGTTCATAAACGCGACAACATGTTTTATCGTCGCGCTGTAGACATTTGCAACAGCAAGCCAGATCCTTTAACCGATATTGACTTCCCTGTTACCGATACTGAGAGTTAACAATTGATCTAGTACACTAAGCTCAGCATGATGCCAGCTTTGCTGAGACTTAGCAGCTTCAACAAAAGCCTTATGGATGTCTGCACCAGTTAATCGCTTGACTCCTAAGACGTCGTAAGGCTCTGTGTTTTCTGAAATGATTTCTTCAAAAGCATCAACACAACGTCGATACTGTTTGTAATGTGCATCAATATCGTCAATAGAACCAGCCTTGCTGGTGTCATGCATATTTTCTCTTGACTCCTTAGCAACACCAGGAGTCTTTGGGTCTGCCACAATTTTTTGTGTGTAAAATTCAGACCCAATTGATGACTTAACTTTAGTCATGCAATGTTGGAACAAACTCTTCTCTGCGTATTGTAGCTGGTTTTTGTTGTAACTCTAAAGTTTGAAAGTGTCGAATAGCTCTTAGCTTTTCAAAATACTGATCACGACAAGTGGGACCAGCTTCATTCAAACAAAAGTCATGCCAGAGGCCAGTAAACAAACCATTCGTGCGGCCTGAGCACTGGTACATATGCTCCATAAAGTCTGCTTTTTGCTGTTCTTTTTTTGCGTCCCAGCCGTTCAAGTAATCAGTGTTCATCGAATGTGGTGACTTTCTTTACGTCAGTATAGAGCCCAATCACTTCTTCGTCACGCATTTCCCAAATTGCTGAAATGACATCATCATGGACAAGCTCTGCAAACTCTTCAGGCGTACGTCCACTAAAAGAGTCATAGTTCATTTCGATGTCAACTGACAATTTAATTTCAATAGTATTGGGCACTTTGAATGGATGGAAGTGTTTAAATTATAATTTACATATAGGTTTTGAACAAGATGTATAACAAAAC
>WTIG01000009.1 GCA_011522825.1 Puniceicoccaceae bacterium | reverse complement strand
CTTGCGATTCTCAACAAAAATGCCATCATAACTTCAGGTGAAATGGGACGGAAAGATATTTTATTTCTGAATCGAATAATTGAAGCTGCTGATTCCCAGAAGCCAATTGCTCTCGACGACATTTATGTCTAAATACAAATCATTCATTAGCGTAAATAATGCTAGATCACCTTTTTCTATTTCTATTTTGTTTTAGTGCATTCATTCTACAAGGAGTAGAAAAAGCACCCAACATTATCCTAATTCTAGCGGATGACCTCGGCTACAATGACCTATCCTGCTATGGAAATTTAGAGTACGATACGCCAAATATCGATAAAATGGCTAGCGAAGGACAAAAATGGACGGAATTTTATTCTGCCTCTCACCTATGCTCTCCAAGCCGAGCTGCAATTCTGACTGGACTTTACCCAGTACGAACTGGCACAAGCTCACATGTTTTTTTTGAATGGTCTGCTCAAGGCCTACCTCGGACATCATATACCATTTCAGAACTTTTGCAAAACAATGGCTATAACACTTATTTAGTCGGAAAATGGCATTTAGGACATAGACATGGCTACCTACCTCAAAACTTTGGATTTAATAAGTTTTATGGCATTCCTTATTCCAATGATATGCGAGTCGATCCTGAAATGGAAGTATCTGATTCTGTAGTATTTAGAGAAGGTATGACTCTTGCCAAACTGCGTGGCAAAGGCAATAAAGTTCAAGGTTGGGTTCCGCTTATCCTAGATGACGCTATTATTGAATATCCCGTTGATCAAACAACACTTACTCAGCGATATATAACCAAAAGCATAGAGTTTATAAAGCAGAATAAAGAAAAACCTTTTTTCTTATTTATTTCGCATCACTTACCTCACATACCTATTTTTGTATCTAAAGACTTCCAAAAAAGATACGACGACCCCTATGCGAATGCAGTTTGTGAAATAGATTATTCTGTAGGAAAAATTCTAGACACGCTCAAAAAACATTCGCTAGAGAAAAATACACTGGTAATATTCACATCGGACAACGGACCCGATCAAGTATTTAATGATAAAGGCGGCTCTGCATTTCCACTCAAGGGTTCTAAATTTTTTGCAAGTGAAGGAGGACAAAAAGTTCCCGCAATTTTTTGGTGGCCTGACACAGTTGAAAAAGGAGTCATCGAGGAATTAGGCAGTACTTTAGATTTCTACAATACCTTTAAGGCTGTATCTGGCATTAAGTCTAAGAGTAGTCTTGCGCAAGACTCACATGACTTAAGTCCTGTTTTATTTGAAAAATCGCCCAGCCCTCGTTCTGATTTCTTCTATTTCAGTTCATTTGTTCCACCAAGGGGTACAATCTATGCCGTTAGAAAAGACAACTGGAAAGCGCATTTCTTTTCCAGCCTAGAGCCCGACTTCAGTAATCCTGAATCCATCATTAAAAACAAAAACCCTTTGCTTTATAATCTTAAAGATGATCCTGGAGAAACTAAAAATCTAGCTGAGCAGTTCCCAGACATATTAGAGTCTTTAATTCATTATTCAGAATCCTTTTCAAAAACACTTAAAATTGCTCCGAATTCCTATTCTGAAAAAATTCTTTCTCAAGAGCTTCCTGAATGGGCTCAGTAACTCGATCCAATAATTTTATTTTATAACATGGATCTACAGACAATTGCTAAGCACAATGCACAAACCTTTATCCTCTATCGGATACTTTTTCGTGCTCGCTTTTATTATCCTGTATTCACCCTACTCTTCTTAGATTTCGGTCTAAGCCTTTCTCAATTTGCTATCCTCAATTCTGTATGGGCACTAACAATTGTTCTTTTTGAAATTCCCTTAGGTGGCTTGGCCGATACCATCGGCCGAAGAAAAATTGTTATTTTATCGGCGATATTACTGAATATAGAATTACTTGTCTGGCTCTTTGCTCCTATTCATGGAGGTGATACCCTGTTTATGTTCTTTTTGGTCAACCGTATTATAAGCGGACTCTGTGAAGCGGCCTCAAGTGGTGCAGACGAAGCCTTAGTTTATAATTCCTTAAAGAAAGCAAAGCTAGAGGATTCTTGGTCAAGTACTTTAGAAAAAACTCAGCGCTATACCTCACTCTACTTTATGTTTGTCTTATTTGTTGGGGCAATGGTTTATGATCCAACAGTTATAGGAAAAGTTGCCTCATGGTTTGGGTATCAGGGGACCATTTTGCAAGAAGACTGTATCAAGTTTCCAATTATTCTTAATCAAATCGCAGCTTTTTTTGTTTTATTCCACGCACTTCGCTTTAAAGAAAACTGGGAGCAATCTGAAAAGATTACAGAGTCTTTTAAGGATTCATTTAAAAAAGTATTCACTTCACTTCAATGGATCAAAAAATCTAAAATCGTTATACTGCTCTTCTGTATTGTTATGCTGTCAGAAAGCTTAATTCTTCAATTTCTTACTTTGATGCAGCAATACTGGAAGGCAATTGATATTCCTATTCTGTATTTTGGGATAATTGGCTCAAGCTTGGCTTTCTGTGCATCAATGGTACCAGCACTTGGAAAATATTGCTTTAAACGATTTCAATTTAAAACCAATTTCTCAATCTGTTACCTCAACCTAATCATTGCTTATTCCTTAATTGCGCTGAGTATCCCCTATTTTGGCATTCTACCAGTCATACTGCTCTATTGTACCTATCAGTGCATTGTTTATTTCAATGGATGCTACATTCATGACGCTTGCGAAGAATCCTATCGAGCAACCGTCTTAAGCGTGCAAAGCATGCTCTCGTTTTCTAAATATGGTTTGATTAGTATCCTATATTCTTTCCTTGTAGCGGCACTATCCAATTCAATGATTCAAGCCTCTCTTAATCAAGTCTTTAAAAAAAGCCTAGCAGCCTTCCCTGGCTATTTTGCCTTTTCAACAATCAGTGCATTTCTTATTTATCGGCTTTTCATTAGAAAAAAGCAGACAATTTTAAGAAATTAAATAAGAAAACTGCTAAGCATAAAAACACTCTGATTCACAAAATATGAATCAGCTGTCCCTTTTTAAAAAGCAGGTAAGTACTAAAATTGTGAACAACGAAGCAATAAAACTAGGTTCTGGGATTGTAATTAATTGTATATTATCCATTCCCACAACGCCATAAAACTCATCTCCAATCGCACCATAACCTAAGGTCGAAGACAGAATCCTAAAGCCTTTGATATCACTCAAAGTATTCTCAAATGTATCTAAGCCCAATTCACCCGTTAAATTACCGACTCTTTGCATTGATGATTCATTAATTTGAAAACTTGCGGTGCCCCACCCACTTTCAGGA
>WTIG01000159.1 GCA_011522825.1 Puniceicoccaceae bacterium | reverse complement strand
ATCTAGCTTAGAGGACACAAGTAAAAGGATAGTCTTTAAAAATGGCAAAATTTTAGGCTACGGGAAACACGAAGAACTTCTGTCATCCTGCATACACTATAAAGAAATTGTCGAAAAACCTGTTGAGTTAGCTTGAAGCGAAATCACTAACAAAAGTTCAATATTCTTCCAAATTTAACAGCATTTTAAAACTTAGGTCTCATGAATGTAATTAAGGAAAATATGTTAGTTATTGCACCAAATTTAAATAGACGATGGTCAGGGGTAACCTCAACCATTTTTAGTTTATTACCGATTCAGAGCAAAGTTATCGATATTGTTGCATTCGGTTATAATATACCAAAAGAGATTCGATCCATTACATTTTTTGAAATTTTACGTCTCAGCAAGGACCGTCAATTAATTTGGCACTCTAGAAGAAATATCGAGATGCTTGTAGGGCTAATTTTAAAGGTGTTTTTTAAACCAAAGATGCAGTTGATTTTCACTTCGGCGGCACAAAGAGACCATTCAAAATACACAAAATGGCTGATTGGAAAAATGAACAAAGTGATAGCCACTTCGGAAAAGGCAGGAAAGTACTTAGATGTTTCTCATGAAGTTGTTATGCATGGTATCGATACGGAAATTTATGTACCGACTACAGATAAAAGAAGTGTAAGGGCTGAGCTAGGCTTGCCAGAAGGTCAACTGGTTGGCTGCTTTGGGCGTGTCCGATACCAAAAAGGTATCGATATTTTTGTTCAATCGATGATAAAAATCTGCAAGGTGCACCCCGAAGCCTATGGAATCATTTGCGGGAAAGTGACCCCAGATAATCAAAACTATACGGATGATTTAAAACACTTAATTGAGGCTGAGGGATTAGGACAGAAAATTCTCTTTTTAGGCGAACAACCAACAGAAAATCTACCACTTCTTTTTCGTTCGCTCGATGCCTATATTGCACCACAACGATGGGAAGGCTTTGGACTCACGCCTATCGAAGCCATGAGTTCTGGAGTTCCCGTTATAGCCACCAAGGCAGGTGTATTTGAAGAAATGATACTTCCTAGGGAGACTGGCTATATTGTAGAATACGATGATATCGATACGATATCCAAACACCTCTCAGATTTATTAAGCAATGAAGCTCTTTTGAACAATATGTCTGAGCAAGCAAGAGCCAGAGTCGTAGATGCATTTAATATACAGAAAGAGGCCGATCGCCTTATAGATATTTATCAGCAGATCAGCAATTAATACTCATCAAAATTGAATCGAGATACAAATGGTGGTGGGAGCCGGATTCGAACCAGCGAACTCATACGAGAACAGATTTACAGTCTGCGTGCTTTAGCCACTTGCATATCCCACCTCAATTTGTGAATTAAATATGAGTACTGCTCTGAGTTGGTTTGCCAATCTTTTTTTTACTTAATTTACAATAAGCCTATCCTAAAGTGTAAAAATATCGACAATTTGAGCTAAATAAGCGTCCACGAAATGGCTGAGCCAAAGAAAATAAACGATCGCACCTAAGGCAAGAAATGGGCCAAACGGAAGCTCTTGAAGCTTTGGCTCCTTAGGATTCTTCAGTTGCTGAATGAGCAAATAAGGCAGAATAATAATTGTCCCAATAAAGGCGCCGCCAAAAAGAGAAAATAGCGCCCCTTGCCAACCAGTGAAGGCCCCGATTGCAGCTAAAAATTTCACATCGCCCTCACCCATTGCTGGTTTCTTCAAAATAATTTCCCCTATGGTCGCGATCCAATAAATCATACTTGTACCTATAAATACTCCTAGCATTGCTTCAATCCATGCATACCAATGAGCTTCCAAACCACCTTGCGAAAATCCGTGAAGTTCTGGGATAATTATCGATAGAGTAAGACCAAGCAGCATCCCTCCAATCGAAAAAATATCGGGAATAATCATATGATCTAAATCAATAAACGTGGCCAGGATTAAGATAGCGATGAAGACCATTCCGATCAGAGCCACTTTGGGCTCATGATTTAACCATGAACAGACAAATAAGGCTCCGGTCAGGGCTTCCACTAAAGGATAGCGGAAGCTTAGTTTTTCGTCACAACAAGCGGCCTTGCCTTTGAGGATAAACCAAGCAATGACGGGTAAATTAAAATAAAAAGGGATTCGCTTTCCGCATTGGCAGGTAGATGGCGGCCACAGAATGGAATGCTCTTGAGGGATTCGATAAATACACACATTGAGAAAACTACCCCAGATGGCCCCAAAGATAAAAATACCGATGGGGATAAAATAGGGCATTGTTGTTTCTATGCTATTAATGAATTCCATATACGCTTCCTTAGTGATTCTCCTGATTTTCGAGCGCCTCCTCAGCTACCTTATGCATTATTTGAGCATCAACCTCTTTCCCTGTCCAAATTTCAAGTGCCTTCGCGCCTTGATGCACTAACATACCCAACCCTGTCTTGACCGCACAACCATGCTGTTGGGCTTCAATGAATAATTGCGTCTCTTGCGGATTGTAGACCATATCATAGACAGCCCATTCGGGCGACAAACCGTTTATATCTATAGGTAAAGGGTCTTTTGGCTTCAAGCCTAGTGAAGTAGCATTGATGCAAATCCCAGCCTTAGGCAAATCAGCCATATCTTCTTTTGCTTGAATAGGAATAATCGATTCAAAGCCTGCCAAATCAGATAAACTAGAAAGCATGGCATCCAATCGACCTTTGGAGCGATTAAGAATTCGAATCGATTCTGCCTGCTGATTTAGGCATTCAACTACAGCAGCCCGAGCTGCACCACCCGCCCCCAATATCAAAACAGTACTCCCTTTTAAATTAATGCCAAGCCCCTCTTCAATTCCTTTAGACATACCATAGCCGTCTGTATTGAATCCTTCGTAGCCTGAATCAGTCCATTTTAAAGTATTCACAGCACCAATCGCTTTTGCCGAGTCTGTAATTTCACCGAGTAAATCTAATGCTATGACTTTATGTGGAACCGTTAAATTCAATCCAAAGAAACGCTTTTGATGAAATAATTCCAAAGCTTCTGGAAGGTCTTTAGGGTCAATCTCAAAACGAAAATATGCCCATTCTTCAAATTGCTTATCCTCCTGCGACAGTCGCTCAATAGCCGCATTTTGCATAATCGGACTGAGCGAGTGTTTAATCGGGTGACCAATTACTGCCAAGGCTGTCCCAGGAAAATCCCATACTTTTAAATCAGCGAGGGTATATATTTTTTCTGTGTCCATTGATACTATTAGCTAAAAGAGTTGATAACAAAGCCATCGATTAATCAATCTTTAAGCACGACTTCCATACAAGGCCGATCC
>WTIG01000101.1 GCA_011522825.1 Puniceicoccaceae bacterium | reverse complement strand
AGCTCCAAGAATGCTAAGGAATTCAATTAATGTAATGAAACGCCAAAGGGAGGAGTACGGAATGACCGATTACCCCCTATACGTTCACCGAGATATTGATCATGTTAAACGCTCAATCATCGCTCTCCCTTTTGAAAAATCCGAATTTTTCCACAAAAACAAAGATAAAATAGAAGTTAAACTGCATCCCTCTGGCCACGTGGTTGGTGCTTCTGCCATTGAAATCATCTACAAAGGCAAACGCATTGTTCATACTGGCGATGTGTTGTTCGAAGCCCAGAGAACCCTTCCAGGGGCCTATTTACCAAGCGGAAAAATAGATACCCTCTTTTTGGAAACCACTCGTGGGGCCACCGTTAGAGCAAAAGAATCCACTCGGGAAAATGAAATCAAACAACTCATTGATAGTATCAATGAAATACTCGATCAAGACGGCACCTGCCTTATTCCCGTATTTGCACTTGGTCGTATGCAAGAGCTTTTCAAAATCATCTTAGAATCTATGCAAATCGGTATTTTAAGGAAAGCGCCAGTTTACTCGACTGGGCTTGGCATGGATATTTGCAACTTCTTTGATAAAATCAGTAAACGCACTGGGCTCGTCGATTTTGATTTAAAAATTCTCAAACAATTAGATATCAAGACCATTGACCCAAAATTAAGACCCGGGAAAAATATTAAAAAGAAAGGTATCTATATTGTCAGTAGTGGAATGCTTGTTGAAAGAACCCCTTCCTACAATGTTGCTGCCTCATTACTGAATACAGGCTCAAATGGTATTTTCTTTATTGGTTATTGTGACCCAGATACCCCAGGTGGCCAACTACTCGCAAACAAAGAGGCTGATACTTTTTATTTCAATGCCTTTGATTACTTATCCCCAATTCGTGCTTCTATTAAGAAATTCGATCTCAGTGGCCATGCCGATAGAGAAGCTCTTGTCGATTACGCAGTACAAGCGAAACCAAAAAACATCATACTCACACACGGTGAAAATGATGCCCGCAATTGGTTTCTAAATACTTTAAATCAACATTTAGGTGACACACATATAATTGATCCAGAGCCAGGACAAACATACCCCCTGTAAAAATTAATTCATCAAATAACTTGCTACTATTCAAAATTCATTCATTTGAACACTACGAATAGAACCATAGAAAAGATTTGATGAACGCTGATTTAATAAGAAACATTGCTATCATTGCCCATGTTGACCATGGCAAAACAACCCTTGTTGACTGCCTGCTAAAACAAAGCGGGACCTTTAGAGAGAACCAATCCACCGAAGAGCGAATGATGGATTCTATGGATCTTGAAAGAGAAAAAGGAATCACCATTAAGGCAAAAAATACAGCTATCAAATGGACCAACCCTAAAGATAACAAAACATACACCATTAATATTGTCGATACACCTGGGCACGCAGACTTTGGTGCTGAAGTTGAACGTGTTATGAAAATGGTTGATGGCGTACTACTACTGACGGATGCCGTTGGCGGACCACAAGCCCAAACTCGTTGGGTGCTTAAAAAAGCCCTGAGCCAAGGACTCAAAACTATTTGTGTCATCAATAAAATTGATCGTGATACCGCCCGCTCTGAATGGGTCCACGATAAAGTTCTCGAACTCTTCTTAGACTTAGAGGCCGATGATGACCAATTCAATGCACCCTTCTTATATGCCTCAGCCAAAAATGGATTTGCCGATAAAGAAGTGGATGGTCCTAGAGAAAACATGACTGATCTTTTTGAAACCATCGTAGAGCGTATCCCTCCTCCCGTTATAGAAATGGGCGACTTTCGTATGCTTGTCTCTAATATCGAATGGGATGACTACGTAGGGCGAATGGCCATTGGTAGAATTCTCTCTGGTGAAATCAAACAAGGACAAACCATTCATGCACTCCATAAAGACGGCTCAACTAAGCGTGTGAAAATCACTAAAATGAAAACCTTCTCTGGCTTAAAAACGGATGACATAGAAGTAGCCCTTGCTGGAGATATTGTCGGCATCGCTGGATTTGATAACATTGATATTGGCGACACTTTATCCTTAACCCCTGATGGCGAAGCATTGCCTTTTGTAGAAATTGATCCTCCAACCATACAAATGGAGTTTTCTGTTAACGATGGCCCGCTCGCTGGGCAAGATGGGAAAAAAGTCACCTCAAGACAAATTAAAGAGCGTCTTGAGAGAGAAATGCAGTCGAACATTTCCATTTCACTCGAAGAGGCTACAGAAAGCACACGCTTTCTTGTCAACGCTCGAGGATCTATGCAAATCGCAGTTTTAGTTGAAACGATGAGGCGTGAAGGATTTGAGCTACTCGTTTCTCGTCCCACTGTACTTTATAAAGAAATAGATGGAAAACGTTGTGAGCCTTATGAACAAATTTGGGTTGAAATTACGGAAGATGCTCTAGGTGGCGTCATGGAAAACCTCTCTAAGCGTAAAGCTAAAATTACCAACCTTGAACACCACAATGCTGGAGTAACTGTTGAAGCTGAAGCGCCCACTCGCGGGATCATAGGATTTGAAAGTGATTTAACCACAATGACATCCGGACACGGTGTTATGAGTCATTCTTACTTAGAATACCGTCCTTATTGTGGCGAAATCAATACACGCTTGACTGGAACGCTTGTCAGTATGGATCAAGGGAAATCCATGCCTTATGCTTTGGATATGATTCAAAACCGAGGCAAGCTCTTCATTGCTCCGAGTGAAGCCGTTTATGAAGGGCAAATCATTGGTGAAAACCCCCGTAAAGAAGACCTTCCTGTTAACCCGACAAAAGCTAAGCAATTGGATAACATGCGAGCTTCTGGATCAGACAAAGGCATTCAACTTGCACCCCCACAAAAATTCTCTTTGGAACGTGCCATTGAATACATCACATCAGATGAACTTGTGGAGGCCACACCAAACCACTTAAGACTACGCAAACGAATACTGGATTCAAACGTTCGCAGAAAACTAGCTAAAGCAGAGAAGAAATAAGCTGAACTTAGCTAAGAATCAAGTAACCGAATCGGCTACTATAAGTCTTATTTATTAAGCAGGCTCTTTAAATGCTCTACATAAGACTCTGGACCACCTCTACGGTAGCCCGTTTCACCAAGTACTTTACCTTCAGCATCAACTAAGATAATCGTTGGAAATCCTTTTACATTATAGGCATCCATAAGCGTATTGTTTTGATCTTTTAAAGACTCCTCTTGTTGCTTTCTGTTAGGGAAATCAACCGTCATTAAAATTAGGTGTTCATTTGCATAATCAATAAAAGCAGGCTTTGAGAAAACCTCCTTCTTCAGCTTGATACACCAGCTACACCAATCCGAACCGGTAAAGTC
>WTIG01000093.1 GCA_011522825.1 Puniceicoccaceae bacterium | reverse complement strand
CCTATGACAACCGATACCATTTTTCGCATCTATTCAATGACCAAGCCCGTAGTCTCTGTAGCCATCATGCAGCTTGTAGAACAAGGAAAAATCGAATTAGACAGCCCAATCACTGATTTTATACCTGAATTCAAAGAACTTAAAGTGTATGCTGATGGAAATTACGAAAGTCCGAGAAAAACAATTACTTTGAAACACCTACTCACTCACACCGCAGGCTTTTCATATGGTTGGACAGACCATCCAGTAGACCTAGCTTATAAAGAAATAGATCTTTTGAGAAATAATGTAAAAAGCTCAGATGATTTTATTAGAAAAGTTTCAAAAGCACCACTGATACATCATCCAGGAGAAAAATGGCACTATAGTATCGCTACTGACTTAGTAGGTATCTTAATCGAACGAATTTCTGGACAATCTTTAGAAGCCTACCTCAAACAAAATCTATTCAATCCTTTAGCAATGAAAGACACGGGCTTTTCTTTATCACGATCAAAGAAAAATCGCTTCTGCACAAACTATCGTAATGTTGAAGGGCAACTTGAAGTTGAGGACAGCTTTAAAAATAGTCGTTACTATAAAGTTAAGTCCTATCACTCTGGCGGTGGTGGACTCATATCGACCGCTGAGGACTACTTAAAATTCGCACAAATGCTTCTCAATGGAGGCACTTACAAGGGCAAACGCTTCCTTGAAAAAGAAACCATCGCTCTCATGACACGAAATCATTTATTGGACCTCTTAGATGACCCAAGTGACCCATGGAGCGAACATTCCTTCGAATTGGATGACACAAATTTTGGATTAGGGTTTAAACTTACCATTATTACTGATCCGAATGACGGAACACCACTCACTAAACAATATTCATGGAATGGTGCTGCAGGTACTGAATTCTGGATCGATCCTGTCGAATCCTTAATCAACATTACCCTGATTCAAAAAATGGATAGCGACTGGATGTTACGTGAAAATATGGAGAAGCTCATTTATTAAGCGATTATGCCAAATCTTAATCTCTAAGCATTAGAAATCCAAACACAACCATACGGTGGCAATTCAATGTCTTCTTTCACATTCGTGAATTTTTGATCCGTCAATAAATCACGCCAATTATCCGTGCTGATTAAATTCAGTTCATTTAAAGAAACTTTTGCTGGTTGATCCGATACATTATGTAAAGCAAAGATACTTTGATGTCGGTCTAAACTCTCACGCCAAAAAGCAAATAATTGATCGCCTAAATGAAGCGTTAGTTGAGTCGCATTCGGATGAAACGCTGGCTGTTTCTTTCGAATATCGATTCTTCGCTTCAACTCATCAAAAATAACCTTATGGTGCCCATCGGCATCACTTAATTCTTTATTTAAGGCTTTCTGTTCCCAGCAATAACGATTGATGGAGCGTGCTTGCCCTGTTTCCTTTTGCAAATCACGGGCATTTTCTGTGGCCAATAAACTGTGAATATAAAAAGCAGGAATCCCTTCAAGCGCTAGGAGAATAGTATGAGCAGAAATATACCGCAGATTCTGCCATTGATCTGCACCATTCGTAATCGTGCCCTTCATCGCATCATAGAGACTGATATTCACTTCATAAGGCACTTCATCCGTTCCATTAACCTTACGATTGGAAATCGTCGCCCCAAAGCCTTCTAAGGTCTTCAGTAAATCCTTTTGGTCATTAGCCGAAACTAATCCTTCTAAAGGACGCACCCCAACTCCATCATGCGAAGCAATGAAATTCAAATAACTCCGCCCCTTGCGAGCTGGAGGCATCGACATCATCCATGTTTTTAAATGAGACGAATCCCCTTTTAATAAAGAATAAATCAACAACGGAGGTAGTGAGAAATTGTAAATCAAATGCGCCTCATTATCATTACCAAAGTAACTCAGATTCTCTCGGTTCGGTACATTGGTTTCCGTAATCAAAACAGACTCTGGGTCTAACTGCTCTAAAATCAGTCGAATTAATTTCACTGCCTCATGCGTCTGCTCTAGATGCACACACGGTGTTCCTGATTCCTTCCATAAAAAGGCAATCGCATCTAAACGAAATAGCTTAATCTTCTTCGAAACTAAAAATTTAAGTAAGCGAATAAAGGCATAGAGTACTTCTGGATTCTTAAAATTCAAATCCACTTGGTCGTGACTGAAAGTACACCAGACCTGCTTTTTGCCATCGACTGTCTCGACTTCCTTGAGCAAAGGACTCGATCTCGGTCGAATCACCTGACTGACATCAAAGGATTCATCCACTGTGATGAAGAAATCTTTGCCCTCTTCCTTATTCGCTAGAAAATTTTTAAACCATTCAGATTCTGCCGAACAATGATTGATCACCAAATCCGACATTAGGTCAAAATCCTCTCCGAGTGCTTCAATATCTGACCACTCACCTAAGTCTGGGTTCACCTCAAAATAATCCACAACTGAAAACCCATCGTCTGAGCTATAAGGAGTGAAAGGCAAAACATGCACCGTGCTGATGGTTTCACTAAGGTGTTTGCGTAAAAATTTATTCAAGGTTTTAAGCGGTGCTTCCCCTTTCTTTTTTATCGAATCACCATAAGTGATAAGTGCCACATCGTTCTCGCTCCACTTATTGTGGGCACGAGCCACATCATTTGCAGACAGATTAGGCAATCCATCGAGTTCGCACAAAGCAACAATAGTATCGGTAATAGCATCGGTATCATCCTTTGGGTACATATGCTTCACATGCTGATGGACTAACTCATGATGACGAGATTTTCGCTTGCGACTGACTTTAATCGGTTGGTACACAGCCATATCTTCATCCACCGCTTCAAGCAACTGATCGTAAATATCTGGTATCGCAGAAACCACACGCTTCCAACTCGGAATGAACGGCGTGTCGGTGGGTTGATTCAAAAATTCATTCCCTGCACGCATGATACTCTCCGAAAAGACCTCAACCGATTGCATTTCCTTATGACGGTCATAAATCAACCCATTCATCCGAGAATCACTCTCATAGATATCAATTAAATCTAAAGCCATACGGTAATAAGTCGCCTTTAAGGTACGAATCTTAGACGTAGAAAACTCCTCCCCGTAAGTCGCCAATTTTCTAAATAAAGATTTAGAAATATCCGCACTCA
Organism: Puniceicoccaceae bacterium; assembly: GCA_011522825.1. Taxonomy (GTDB): domain Bacteria; phylum Verrucomicrobiota; class Verrucomicrobiia; order Opitutales; family Coraliomargaritaceae. Next base: position 277 of record WTIG01000093.1, on the reverse strand, counting down.
TTTTTGTCAGTCCCTTAAACTGCTCATGTGAAGACAACTCCTGATGCTTGTGGTCATACATATCTGAGATATCCACTTGGCAAATTTTATTCTTCTTATGGTTTCGATAAATCTCGGAAAGCATTCCCATTTCCAGTCCCCAGTCCGAAGGGATTCGGATTTCAGATACGATCTCTTTCTTGAAAGCAAATTCACCCGACAAGGCATATTTAAAGCTATCCATATAATCCAAATAATCAGTTTCTCCACAGACCTTCTTCAAAGCACGCAATAAGGG
>WTIG01000156.1 GCA_011522825.1 Puniceicoccaceae bacterium | reverse complement strand
GTAATACTCAACGATTAGTTGAACATTGATACTCTGTTCTGTTTCATCAACAGAAGGTATGCGATTCACTGTAGCCTTTAAAGAATCTGTATTGAGATTTAACCACTCAGGAACGATTCTCGCTTGGCTTCCCTCTAAACTTTGGGTGGCTAATTGACGAGAAGATGTACGCTCACGCACTTCAATCTCATCGCCCTCTTTAACGCTAAAACTAGCAATGTCTGTTTTCTTGCCATTCACCACGATGTGACCGTGTCCAACGAATTGGCGAGCAGCTGCTCTTGATTTAGCAAGGCCTAATCGATACACGACGTTATCCAATCGGCATTCCAACATTTGGAGAAAGATTTCACCTGTTACACCACGCTTGCTTTTTGCGCGCTCGAAAGTCAAACGGAATTGTTTTTCCGTCATTCCATACATGTAACGAAGTTTTTGTTTTTCATTAAGACCGATCGCATAATCACTTAATTTGCGACGAAGTCTTGGTCCATGTTGCCCTGGCAAGTGAGGTTTACGCTCAAATGCTTTTGTAGGCGCAAAAATCGCCTGACTAAAGCGGCGATTGATTCGTGTAGTTGGTCCAGTATATCGAGACATAATATCTAATTTTTTATTTAACTGCTTAAGAAGTATAAATGTATAAGTGGCAGAATCACTTTACACACGACGACGTTTAGGTGGTCTACACCCATTGTGTGGAACTGGCGTAACATCCATGATGTCTGTTACGATGATTCCTAAAGATTGCAAAGCACGTACAGCTGAATCACGACCCATACCTGGACCGTTTAGCTTTACTACGACTTCCTTCATTCCATGAGACACGGCAACACGACCTGCATCTTGTGTCACAACTTGTGCCGCATAAGCAGTCGATTTTCTTGAACCACGGAAATTACATTTTCCTGCACTGGACCAAGAAATCACATTACCTTTAGGGTCTGTGAAGGTTACCTTTGTGTTATTGAAAGTTGCCAGGACATTAACTATACCAGAGGTGATATTTTTACTACCTTTGGCTTTACGGATCTTAAGTCCCTCTAAATCACTCTTAAGTAGATCTTCTGCAGTCTCAGCCTTCTTGGGTGCTTCGCTCGCCTCTGACGTGCTTGCTGAATCAGCCTCTGCAACTACTTTTGCTGTCTCTTCGACTTCTTTTTCAATTTCCTCTTCGCTCATAATTCTAAAATGTTTCTATCGATTATTTACGCACTGGCTTTACCGCACCTTTTCGTGTTCTTGCGTTTGTCTTTGTTCTCTGTCCTCTTACCGGCAAACCTCTTTGGTGACGAATCCCACGGTAAGCACGTATAGCAGATAGTCGTTTAAGATTAGCTACACGATCACGACGCAAATCACCTTCTACAACGTACTGTTTATCAGCAACAATTGAAGCTAGTTGATTCACTTCTTCTTCGTTCAAGTCACCTGCACGACGATCTGGATCAAATCCAGAAATAGCAACGATGTCTTTCGCGCGCTTTGGTCCGATCCCGTAAATATAACGAAGCGAGTATTCTAGCTTCTTATTCGCGGGTATATCAACTCCGAGTAAACGTGGCATAATGTTTAATTGTAATCTGTTAAAGTGTTAAAAATGTGTAATGAATTAGAGAAAAGGTGAAAAAACTAGCAGTTAAATTTGATTTGAAAAGTTAATTCTTCACTTTTGTTAAAATTTTTGGATCCCCATCTGTGACCAGAACCGTGTGTTCAAAGTGCGCAGAAGGCTGTTTGTCAGCCGTTACGGCTGTCCATCCATCTTCTAAAAATCGTATATTTGGCGAACCTAAGTTAATCATCGGCTCTATAGCTAAAGCCATACCTGGTTTCAATAAAGGCCCGGTTCCTTTTTTGCCGAAATTTGGAATTTGAGGCAATTCATGCATGGTTTTACCAACCCCGTGTCCAACAAAATCTCGAACGATTCCGTAACCTTTGGGCTGGATAAATGATTCGATAGCATTTGAAATATCACCGACTCGATTGCCTGGCCGTACTCGCTCGATTCCTTTGAGTAAGGCATTCTGTGTGTCTTCGAGTAAATTTTCAATTTTTGGGTCTACTGAACCAATAGCTATTGTTCGGGCGTTATCTCCGATATAACCGTTATAATTCACACAGACATCCAGAGAAATGATATCGCCATTTTGTACAGTGCGGTCGATTCGGCCAATACCGTGAACAATTTCCTCATTGACTGAGATACAGGTGTAAGCAGGAAAAATATTGGCACCGTGTCGGTAATTGTAACAGGCGCTTTTGGCACCATATTCAGCAATCTTTTCCTTACCTAATTGATCAATATCATATGTGGTAATACCCTCAGATGTTGAATCAACTAAGTACTGCAATACCAAAGCAGCTATTTCACAGGATTCTGCTATAGCAGAAATTTCAGAATCCGAACGAATTGCTTTCATATTTTAGAAGATGAAGAGTCAAAGAACAAGAAAAGGAACCTTAGCCCAAAGTCGTTTAATTTAATTTAAACAACCAAGAGGCGATTCCTAGTATAAATAAAATAATAGAAAGGATTAATAATGGACTCCATGCACTCCAGAAATCTTGAAGACCTGCTGAGTCAATCAATTGTTTATTTCTAGCTGCAGAGCGTCCGCGAATTTTACCTTTTTTCAAAAAGCCATCGTAATGGCGTTGAAGTAAGAAAGTCTCAATTTGGCGCATCGTATCCAAAAGAACGCCAACGGTAATCAACATACCAGTACCACCAAAGAATAAGGCAACATTGAATGGTATGTTATAACTAAAGAGAAGAATATCTGGGAACAATGCGATTAAAGTCAAAGAAAGTGCGCCAGCCATGGTCAAACGAGTCATGATGTGATCCAAGAATTTCGCAGTTGGGTCTCCAGGGCGAACGCCAGGGATGTAACCACCGTTTTTCTTAAGATCATCTGCAATTTGAACAGGCTTAAACATCAAAGACACCCAGAAATAACTGAAAATAAAGATCAAAAGACCAAAAATAAAATAATAGGCAAACTCACCACGAGCTAATGCTTCAGCAAAATCAGTAAAGAAACGCATGCCCGTTGCTGAACCCAAAATATTTAATAACTGTGCAGGGAACATCAAAATAGCACTAGCAAAAATCACTGGCATAACACCCGCATAGTTAACTTTCAAAGGAAGGAAAGAGGTTTGTCCGCCATAGACCTTACGTCCAACAACACGCTTTGCATATTGAACCGGGATCTTTCTCTGTGCCTGAGTGATTGCTACCAATCCAGCCGTCACGACTAACAATAAAGCTAACATCAAAACACCTTGCACCATACCTAATGATTGGGTCTCCGATCCAACAGGAGCGACAAACATTTGGTAGGTAGAAACGACCGCACCCGGTAGAGCAGAAATAATACTCACCGTGATCAATAAAGATATACCATTACCGATCCCTTTTTCTGTGATTTGCTCGCCCAACCAAACTAAGATCATTGATCCAGCGGTTAAGAAAATCGTTCCAGTGATTAAAAATTGTACCTTACTTGCGAGAACGATTTGTCCATACTCAAGTGGGTTAAATCCATAGCCAATCAATGTTCCAGGATTTGTAGAAAGTGCAAATAGTAAAAGGAATCCTTGAACGGCACAGATCAGAATCGTCAAATAACGTGTATAGTCATTCAACTTTTGACGACCCACATCACCTTCCTGCTGAAGTCGAGCGATCGATGGGAAAACAGCACCCATCAACTGCATAATAATAGAAGCACTGATGTAAGGCATGATACCCAAAGCAAATAAGGCACCATTTAATAACGCACCTCCAGTGAACATATTATAAAAACCAAGCAGACCCCCTGCTCCACCAGATTGCTGAGCAAAAAACTCTTGAATCGGTGCAGTATTCATTCCAGGCAAAGGAATATTTGCGCCCACACGAGCAATAAACAATAAAGCCAGTGTGAAGAATATCTTTTGCCTTAATTCAGGAATTTTTAGGGAATTAGTAAACGCAGAAAGCATAGAATCTTAATCTCAGAAATTATAGGACTTACTCAGAATCAGCTTCTGTTTCAGTTACTTCAGCTTTTGCATTAGTAATAACAACTTTACCGCCTGCCGCTTCGATCTTTGCACGAGCTGAAGCAGATACTTTATCCGCTTCTACAGTAAACGCTTTTTCTACGTTTCCATCACCTAGTACTTTAATGCCTTGCTTGTTGTCACGTACTAAACCTGCTTCAATCAAAACTGAACGATTCACTAAATCGCCTTCAATTTTGCTTAATTCAGCAAGATTTACCACCTGATAAGAAGTGCGGAAATTGTAATTGTTAAAGCCACGACGAGGAAGCTTACGGTACAATGGCATTTGACCGCCTTCGAAACCGATACGAATACCGCCACCAGAACGAGCCTTCTGACCTTTATGGCCTTTACCAGAAGTCTTTCCGTGACCACTACCGTGTCCACGACCCAAACGCTTTGTTGAGTGAGTCGCTCCTTTAATTGTTGGAATGTTATCTAAATTCATAAGACAAAAATTTATACCTCAGAGTTAGCAGTTTCTCCAAAACGAAGTGTTTTGATTTCTTCGTTGGAACGTAATTTTTTCAATGCATCCATAGTCGCATTGACCATCGCTAAATGATTATTTGAACCTAGTGATTTAGACAATACATTGTGAATGCCTACTGCTTCAAGGACAGCACGAACACCACCACCTGCAATCACTCCAGTACCGGTTGAAGCTGGACGTAGTAATACCTTACCTCCGTCAGATTCACCAAGAACTTGGTGCGGGATCGTATCACCTCTAAGTTTGATATCGATGATATTTTTCTTCGCATCTTCAGTTCCTTTACGAATACATTCAGGAACTTCTTTTGCTTTACCGTATCCTACGCCAACGCCACCTTTTTGGTCGCCGACAACTACGAGCGCAGAAAAACTAAAACGACGTCCACCTTTAACCACTTTTGCACAGCGATTAATATGCACGACTTTTTCAATCATTTCAGCAGCTTCTTCGTTAGCTTCTGAAGAAAATGTTTTGTTGTTAGTACTCATAGTATTTTAAAATTTCAATCCTCCCTCTCTCGCTGCATCCGCAAATGATTTAACGCAACCGTGATATAGGCGGCCAGAACGGTCAAAAACAACCGTTTCAATTCCAGCTGCTTTTGCTTTTTCTGCAACTGAAAGACCTAAGGTTTTAGCACTTTCGGTATTCGCTTTAAGCTCGGACGATTTAATCGAAGACACATGCACTAAGGTATGACCCTTCTCATCGTCAATGCACTGAGCAGTGATGTTTTTATTAGAAAAATGTACGGCTAAACGTGGGCGCTCAGCTGTTCCATTAATTTTCTTACGAATACGCCAGCGGCGTTTTTGTAATAGTGAAAGTTTTTTTAATGTTTTCATACAAATTAATAACTCCTTTATGCAGATTTCTTACCTTCCTTACGGCGAACGTATTTACCTTCGATGTGAACACCTTTTCCTTTATAAGGCTCTGCTGGATAAAATGCGTAAATGTCAGCAGTCACTTGACCAACAACTTGCTTATCAGCACCTTCAACTGTTAATTTTGTGTTTTCGGCAACGGTTACTTTAATGCCTTCAGGGATTTCTAATTCACAAGGGTGTGAATAGCCTAAAGATAAATCTAGGATGTTTCCTTTTAAAGCTGCACGGAAACCAACACCTTTGATTTCTAGCTTTTTTGTGTAACCATCGACTACGCCAACAACCATTCCATTGATGATAGAACGAGCAGTACCAAACATGGCACGGGCATGACGACTGTCTGTTGCAGGTGCTACTTGCACCGTATTTTCAACGAGCTCAATTTTCACTGAGTTATCAAATGATTTTGTCAAAGATCCCTTCGGTCCTTCAACGGATACGGTTTGTCCATCGATAGAGACTTTCGCCTTTTCAGGAATGGGAACTGGTAATTTTCCAATACGACTCATAATAAATTTTCTCCCTTACCAAACTTTACAAATTAACTCACCGCCAACGCCTTGCTCACGAGCATCACGAGCACGCATCACTCCTTTAGAAGTTGTTAAAATAGCTACGCCAAGTCCACCTAAGACACGAGGAATATCACGCACTCCGTAGTACAAACGACGACCTGGTGTGCTATGACGCTCGATTCCAGTAATCGCTGGTGTGTTTTTAACATACTTTAGTTTTAATGAAATTTGCTTAAAGCCCTTTTCATTCACGCTTTCAGAATAATCTGAAATAAAACCTTCTTGTTTTAAGATTTTAGCTATTGATAAACGCATTTTAGAAACTTGCGTTGTGCATTCTTCTTTCTTTGCCATACTCGCATTACGAATAATGGTTAAGAAATCTCCGATTGTGTCATGAACTGCCATAGTATTATTTGCTTACTGCTGGGTTTTCGATTGTTGTGTTAAAATTACCAAGAAGATTTAGTCACTCCTGGAAGTTTACCTTTGCTTGCCAGTTCACGAAATGTGATTCTGGAAAGACCAAATTTGCGAATATGAGCACGGGGACGACCTGTGATAGAGCATCGATTGCGTGCGCGGATTGGGGCACTGTTCTTAGGCAACTTAGTTAACTTAGCTTGTGCCTTGTAGAATTCCTCATCAGAGGTTTCAGGATTAGCCAGAATTGCTTTAAGCTCTGCACGCTTGTTTGCGAATTTTGCAATTAAACGACGACGCTTAAGATCTCTTTGGATTGCTGATTTTTTTGCCATAATAAAATTCCTTAAAGCTTATGCTTCTACAGGTGCTTCCTCCGTTTTCTCTGCTGAATCGCTTGATTCAGCGTCATTTTGCTCTGAGCTTGATTTGCGGAAAGGAATACCCATCAAGCTGAGTAATTCTTTGCCCACTTCGTCTGTTTCAGCACTTGTGTTAATTGAAATGTCCATACCAATAGTCGCTGTATTTCCTTCTGCACTCACTTCTGGGAAGATTGAGTGGTCTGCGATACCTAAGGTGTAGTTGCCTTGTCCATCTAATTTAGCAGGTACACCTCTAAAGTCACGGATACAAGGAAGTGCGATATGAATCAAGCGAGCAAGAAAGTCATACATAGCATTGCCTCTGAGTGTAACCTTACATCCAATTGACTGCCCTTCTCTTAGCTTGAAGTTTGAAATACTTAACTTTGCTTTGGTAGTCACTGGGTGCTGACCTGCAATCTTAGCGATTTCATCACTGACATAAGCGATATGGTTTTTGTCCACACTTGCACTGTAGCCAGAATTGATAACTACCTTCTTAATGGATGGTACCGTGTGGATGTTCTTGAAATTAAATTTTTTCTTTAATTCCGGAATAACCAATTCGGTATATTTTTTCTTTAATATTGGAGTTTCCATAACCTAAATCCTTATCTCTCTGTTACTTTTTGCTTTTAGCTTTTGCGTCAAATTTTTCGGCAAGCATTACATTTGAATAATGAATCGATGCTTCTCTTTGGATTGATGAACCTTCTGGGTTTTCCTGTGTCTTGCGCTCGTACTTAGTAATCATGTTCACGCCTTCAACGAGTACGCGATCATTACCCATAACCTCAAGCACTTTGCCACGCTTCCCTTTGTGGGATCCTGCGATAACAACAACTTCTTGTTCTCTTTTGATTGATTTTGCCATTTTATAAAACCTCCGGTGCTAATGATATAATCTTCATATACTTGGCACGCAATTCACGTGCAACTGGACCAAAAATACGAGTGCCTTTTGGATTACCATCTTGGTTGATAATCACTACAGCATTGTTATCAAAACGAAGGTAACTTCCATCACCACGACGGATTGGAGCACGTGTGCGAACCACAACTGCTTTGACTACTTCACCTTTTTTTACGGACGCATCAGTTGCTGATTCTTTAACGGCACAAACAACAATATCACCGACATCGGCTGTCTTTTTGTTTTGTCCAATTCTACGAATCATCTCAGCTGACTTTGCACCTGTATTATCCGCAATAAATACGCGACTGTTCATTTGTATCATAGCTTTATTCTCCGTTTAAATACTTCTTTTTCGTTTAAATCGTTTAAATTTATTCGTCTCCTAGCTTAGGTGCGACTTCGATCACACGAGTCACTCTCCAACGCTTTAGTTTACTCAATGGACGTGTCTCCATAATTTCTACCTTATCGCCTAAGCCACACTCATTCTTCTCATCGTGTACGTGCAATACAGTCTTGCGCTTAATTTCCTTACGATACAACGGATGCGGAATCTTATAAAAATAGGTCACCTTGATCGTTTTGTCACCAGAACGACTTGTTACAGTTCCTATTAGGTTTTTTCTAGAATTACGTTTTAAGACAGTTTCCATTTTCTTTAATTTTTAAATTTAGGCAGAAGTGCTCGCTAGTTTTTTCTCCTTTAAAATAGTTTCTAAACGAGCGATATCTCTTCTTAAATTTTTGAGCTTGTGGGTTTCTTCGACTTGGCCTGTCTGTTTACTCATACGCATTTTAACGTGCTCATCTCTTGTATCACGAAGTTTCTTTTCTACCTCGTTTTCAGACAGTTCATGAATTTCTTTTGCTTTCATATCTTTGTAGTTTTAAATTCTTAATAAATAATTATGCGTCGCCACGAGTTACAAATCGCCATCTGAATGGCAATTTAGTATCGGCCAAACGCAAAGCTTCTCTAGCAGCTGTTTCAGAACAACCCGCTACTTCAAAAAGCATTGTCCCAGGACGAATCACTGCCACCCATTTTTCAACTGAGCCTTTACCTTTACCCATACGAGTTTCAGCTGGCTTTTTAGTCACAGGCTTATGAGGAAAGACACGAATCCAAACCTTACCTTTACGTTTAAGGCTACGAGTCATAGCCACACGAGCTGCTTCAATTTGACGTGAAGTCATACGACCACGGCTCAATGACTGGATACCGAATTCACCAAAAGCAATGGTATTTCCTTTTTGTGCAGTACCATAAATGCGTCCTGTGTGAACTTTTCTGTATTTTGTTCTAGAGGGTATTTGTGCCATAATTTACTTCCTTATTCCGTTCGCTAAATGATTTAAATTTTTGATTAAAGTGCGCTTTCTCCGTCTGGTAAGCAGATCCAACATTTCACACCGATGATTCCATAAACTGTGCTTGCTTCACTGAAGCCGTAATTGATATTCGCACGTAGTGTTTGCAAAGGCACCTTACCTGAGCGCTGTTGTTCTGTACGAGCGATGTCTGCACCACCTAAACGTCCTGAACATTGGATACGAATTCCCTCTGCACCAAGAGACGTTGTTGTCTGTACCGCACGTTTCATAGCACGGCGGAAAGCAATTCTTCGCTCGAGTTGTAAAGCCACATTTTCCGCTACTAACTGGGCAGACAGGTCTGGGCGTTTCACTTCTTGGATATCTAACATCACATCCTTGCCCACTTTTTTATTCAATTCGGTCTTAAGCTTATCGAGTTCTTGTCCTTTTCGGCCGATCACGATACCAGGACGAGCTGTATAAATCTTCACACGAATGCGACCTGATGCACGCTCAATAAAAATACGAGGCACAGAAGCATAACGCAGTTTCTTCTCTAGAAACGTTCTGATCAGATGATCTTCCTTAACATACACAGGAAAATCTTGCTTATTGGCATACCAGCGTGAATCCCAGTCTTTTGTGACTGCGAGACGGAAACCTATTGGATGTGTTTTTTGACCCATAATATTTGTTTTCTAAAATTAATTTTCGTCAGTTAAGACAATACGGATGTGACTGGTTCTTTTCTTGTAAGGGTGAGCAGAACCTCTTGCGGCTGGACGAAAACGCTTAAATGCAGGACCTTCTTCGATGATGGTTGATTTAATTGTCAATGCATCCGAGGATAAATTGTTATTGTTCTCTGCGTTCGCAATCGCTGACTTTAATGTCTTTCCGATAAGGCGTGCTGATTTACGTGGAATCAGGCTCAGCATCTCAAGTGCTTCTCCTGCATTACGTCCTTGAATAGCACGAGCGACCTTTCTCACCTTGAGGGGCGACATTCTTGCGTATTTTGTGTAAGCTTTAACTTCCATAGTGATAATAAATTAACTGTTTCTAAAAGTGTTTAATTGAACATAATCCCCGGCTTGAATCACTTGTTTTGCCTTAAGGTCTAAAATTACTGCCGCAGATTGGTACTGCTCAGTAGCCACTAAGATCACTGAGCCAATTTTTTCTGATCCACGGTAGACGGATGCAGTCATTCCGATATCTAAGCCCGCATCTAAACCATTGTCTAAATAGACCACAGCGATGTCCGCAGAATCGTTAACCGCTACAACCTGCGCTGAATTTGAAGCATACAGACCAGATCCATCAGTCACATAGCTCGGAACGGAAGCAGACACGACACTCACTGAAAGCATAAACATAAAACATATGCTCCCTATTAGTGTATTAAGACTGTTTCCTTTATGCGTCATGTTTATTAGTTCTGAAATAAATTACTTAGCTTTACCTGCTGGATGTCCTTTAAAGGTACGAGTCGGAGAGAATTCACCTAACTTATGACCCACCATATTTTCTGTTACATAAACAGGAAGAAATGATTTACCATTGTGGACATTGAAATTCAGACCAACGAAATCAGGAGTGATCGTTGAGCGACGAGACCATGTTTGGATTGGCTTGCGATCATTAGTCGCCTGAGCTGCTTCCACCTTCTTCAATAGGTGAACATCAACAAAAAAACCTTTTTTAATAGATCGTGACATAATACTTATACTGATTATTTGCGCTTCATTGGACGTCCATTGCGACGAACAAGAATTTGTGAATTAGTTGGGTTAGATTTCTTACGAGTTGGGAACCCTTTAGACAATTGACCCCATGGTGATTGAGGATGTCCTCCACCAGAAGTACGTCCTTCACCACCACCCATTGGGTGATCGACAGGATTCATAGCAACACCACGGACACGAGGACGACGACCTAACCAACGGTTGCGTCCTGCCTTACCAAGGCTACGACCTTCATGCTCATGGTTGCCCACTTCACCGATTGTTGCACGACAGCGAGCATTTAAATAGCGGATTTCACCAGAAGGTAGCTTGATTGTTACACGGTCACCATCCACTTTGATAAGTTGAGCAGCTTCACCTGCAGAACGCACAAGCTGTGCGCCTCTTCCAGGATGTAACTCAACTGCATGGATTTTAGTTGCTGGTGGGATTAAGGCTAGTGGGAAACTGTAACCCACAGAAAATTCAATTTTCTTGCTAGAGCTGACTAAAGTATCGCCCGCTTGAACACCTTTAGGTGCAAGAATATAACGCTTTTCACCATCTGCATAGGCTAATAAGGCAATATTTGCAGAACGATTTGGATCATACTCAATCGCTTGTACCTTTGCAGGGATATCAATTTTGTCTCTACGAAAATCGATCAAGCGGTAGTGCTTCTTATGACCGCCTCCACGACGACGTGAAGTGATACGACCGTAGCAATTACGACCCTTCTTTTCATGCTTAGAGACAGTGAGTTTCTTCTCAGGCTTTTTCTTTGAGACATCCGCCTTGTTTCTAATAAGGAAACGTTGTCCGGGAGTCAGTGGTCTAGATTTTACAAGTGGCATGGTCTTATTCTCCTAAATTATACGATTTCGATAGTGTCTCCGTCCTTTAAGCAAACGATCGCTTTCTTATAACCGCTTTTGCTTCCAGTCTTACCTCTACGGCTACGATCGGTTTTTAGCTTTGGCTTTACGTTTAAAATATTCACACGAGTCACGGCTACGTTGAATAACTTTTCAATAGCACGTGCCACTTCAATGCGATTGGCGTTAGTAGCTACTTTAAAAGTGTACTGATTGAGATTTGCGGAAACATTCGCCGCTTTCTCAGTCACAATGTAAGATTTAATAATTGTATCGGGTACTAACATTACTTGTCTCCTTTCCCATCAACCGCACGAGCGATGATTGTTTCAATCGCTTTAGAACTCACGATTACATTTTGATACTTAACGATGTCTAGAACACTTAAATCACCTGATTCAGCGAGAGAGACACCTTGGATATTACGGGCAGCAAAAGCTGTGTTTTCTGCAAAAGTATCATCCACCACTAGCACTTTACAACGCTCTGGATAGACATTCTTTAATACATTGTTGAAAATCTTTGTTTTTGGAGCTTCAACCGCTAAATCTTCGATCACAGATAAACCACCCGCAACAGCACGGTCAAAGAGAGCTCTTTGCATCGCTAACTGGCGCATCTTGCGATTCGTTTTTTGTGAATAGTCTCTTGGCTTTGGTCCATGAGCCACACCACCGTGCCTTTGGTGCGGTACTCGACGAGTTCCTTGACGAGCTGTACCACTGCCTTTTTGGCGGAAAAGCTTTTTACCAGAACCTGCGACCTCTGCACGAGTCTTAGTCGATGCATTTCCTTGACGCTTATTAGCCTGTTGGGCAATCACCACTTGTCTTAAAGTTGCGATACCACGATCTCCTTCAAACTCAGGAAAATGAGGAAAGTCTTTTTCCGTGCTACTTGAGCCGTCTGCTTTAAATACTTTTAATTTCATACTAAATTCTACGCTCCTTATTAATTAAGCTTGTGCTCGCTTTTGTTTCACAGCAGTTCGCACTGTCACTAAACTACCTTTACTACCTGGCACACTGCCTTTGATTAAAATCAGATTCTTATCTGCAATCACTTTGACCACCTTAAGATTCTGTACCGTACGTTGAGCATCGCCCATGTGACCTGGCATCTTTTTACCCTTGATCACGTGACCTGGCCACTGACACATACCATAAGAACCACCACGACGATGGAACATAGAGCCGTGTGAAGCAGGACCCCCAGCGAAACCATAGCGTTTCACCACACCTTGGAATCCACGACCTTTAGACGTTCCGATGATATCAATCTTCTGTCCCGCTTCAAAGCGATCCACAGTCAAAACATCACCCACGTTCAATTCCGTGTCTCCTGAGGTTCTAAATTCTTGTAAATTGGATACAGGCTCGACCTTCGCTTTATTCACGTGACCCAATTCTGCTTTAGATAAGCGGTGGGCTTTTTGTGCGCCGTAGCCAAGCTGGATAGCATCGTAGCCGTCTGTATCAACTGACTTAATTTGTACTACTGGACAAGGTCCAGCTTCTATCACTGTCACAGGCACGAGGCGATTGTCCTCATCGAAGACCTGAGACATACCTAATTTTTTTCCTAAAAGGGCTATATTCATAAGACTAATTGGCAGGTGGAAAACCTCACAACTCATTACTTAACTTCTAGGCTAAACTAATGATGCCACTCGGAAAACCGTTTACTGACCTGCTTTAGTGGTTAAATTTAAATGTGATAAATAATTTACTAAAGAGCCGAGGAAAAAAGAGCTTTTTTTCACTCAGGTCAACCCTTGATTTTGTTTTTTTTATTTTTTTACACTTTTTTTCGAAAAAAGACCCTTTATAGCTCAAATCTGCCTAGCTAGAGAGTGGATGTAAATAAAAGCCAAAAAAT
>WTIG01000158.1 GCA_011522825.1 Puniceicoccaceae bacterium | reverse complement strand
ATATTAGTTTCTGCTATGTGCTCAATTTTAGAAGCCATGCTTCTCAGCACAACTCCTGTAGATATAGAGCGTTTGAGCCAATCACACCCCAAAAGAGGTAAACTGCTAGAAAAATATCTTTCCAATATTGAGGAAACGAGCTCTGCCATTCTCAGCTTAAACACAATCGCTAATACATTAGGAGCTACGCTTGTTGGTGGACTGGGCGTTCAACTATGGCCGGAGGATCCAAATATCCTCCTCAAAATTTCAAGTTTTATGGCCGTTGCTATACTCTTTTTCTCAGAGATCATTCCAAAAAATGTCGGGATCGTTTATCGCTCAGAGCTCCTTCCGTATATGCCTCATGTTCTAAATGGAGTCTGCTCTATAATGATGCCTATATCTCGCTTAGTAGGAACTTTTGTTAAGTTTATTTTAAATTCAAAAAAAAGAGAATCAGATACTGATGAAGAAATTATTTTAATGGCTGAAAAAAGCGCTAAAGATGGCACGCTGACTGATAATGAACGAGATATGATCAGCAATGCATTAACTTTAGATGATATTGCCATAAGTGAAATCATGACACCCTATTCTGTTATCTATGCCTTGGACGTAGATGAAACTATCGGAACTTTATTTAAAGCAAACCAAGAACTGCCTTTTGGTAGAATTCCACTATTTTATAAAGATTTAAATACCATTGTCGGGATAGTACGCAGGAGAGATTTGCTGAGTGCAAAAGCGAAAGATCAAGACACAATGAAAATTCGTGCCTTAGCACAAAAACCTATTTTCATTGCAGAAAAAGCGGTTGCTGCAGAAGCGCTCGAACTATTTTTAAAGCACAGACAGCAACTTGCGATTGTCACAAATGACAAAAAAGAAACCGTGGGCGTTCTATCGATGGAAGATGTGATTGAACACATCATCGGAGAAGAAATTTTTGAAGACGATGATCCAGCAATTGATATGCGGGAACTCGCTCGATTAAAAGACACCCAATCTAAAAAGAAGTCCCCTCCTGATTCTATTTAATCAGCTAAATCTTGCGCATAAGCCTTAGCAAAATACGTAAGAATCATATCGGCTCCAGCACGACGTATCGCAAGCAAGGATTCATTACGACTGGCCTTCAAATCCAGCCAACCTTTTTCTGAAGCAGCCATAATTTGAGCATACTCGCCTGAGACCTGATAAGCAGCCACGGGCAAAATAGTAGATTCACGAACTTCACGTATAATATCTAAATAGGGACCCGCTGGCTTCACCATAAGAATATCAGCACCCTCTGTCTCGTCTAAACTTATTTCCAAAAGTGCCTCTCTCCGATTTGCCGGATTCAATTGATAACTTCTTTTATCGATAGTCGCTCCACCCTCTAAGGAAACACTTCCCACTGCATCTCTAAATGGCCCGTAAAAAGCTGAAGCATATTTAGCTGCATATGAAAGAATCAAAACGGATTCAAAAGCATTTGCGTCTAAAGTCTTTCTAATCACCCCCACTCGTCCATCCATCATATCTGAAGGAGCGACCATAGTCGCACCTGCCTCAGCTGCTAAGACAGCCATCTCAGATAGAATATCCACCGTTACATCATTCGAAGGTGACTGTGAACCAATTTCAACAATCCCATCATGCCCATGAACCGTATAAGGATCTAAGGCCAAATCAGCAATAATCGTCAGCTCAGGAAAATGTTCACGCAAAGCCCTAATCGCTCGATAAATTAAGCTTTTAGGATTTAAGGCCTCACGACCCATATTACACTTTAAAGAGGTTTCAATCTTTGGAAACAACGCAACGCCACCAATTCCAAGTTTCATCAAGGACTCACATTCTTTAATTAATAAATCAATTGAAAGGCGTTCAATCCCAGGCATTGAAGCAACTGGCTCACGAATAGATTCACCTTCAATGACAAAAAGAGGTTGAATTAACTTCGAAACTTTTAAATCTGTTTCTTCAACAAGATCACGCAAAGATTGAGTTTGACGCAATCTTCTTGGTCGATGAAGCAAATCTAATTGATAATCTTTTTTATCTGACATATGAATCAACTTAAATAAAACTCCTTACTAATCAAGTATTTGCTCTAAACCTTTTAAACAAACCTGTTTTAGAAAAATCATGCCGGTTAAACTATACGATACATTAGCTCGATCGAATCAAACATTAAGCCAACCTGACGGCAGACCTTTTTACTTTTATTGCTGCGGGCCAACTGTCTATGGCCCTGCACACATCGGCAACTTTCGCACTTTCCTTATCCAAGATGTTCTTAGGCGAGTATTAGAAATCGATGGATTCAATGTTAAGCATGTTCGAAATATTACCGATGTAGATGACAAAACGATTCGTGAATCCCAAGCAAAAAATCAAAGCCTTAAGGCATTCACGGAACATTGGACTGAAAAATTTCATGCGGATTGCCATAGCCTCAATTTACTACCTCCAAGTATTGAGCCTAAAGCAGTTGATCATATAAAGGAACAGATTCAACTCGTTGAACAGTTAATCGAAAAAAACCATGCCTATGTTGAAAAAGATGGATCCGTTTATTTTCGAGTACATTCCTGCTGTGATTATGGAAAACTCAATCGCATTGATCAATCCGAACTGAAATCACAAACAGAAAATTCTGCGGGTTCAACCAACCTTGCCGATGAATACGATCGTGAATCCATATCCGATTTCGCACTATGGAAAGCTCGTAAAGACGAAGACGGTGATAGCTATTGGACAAGCCCTTGGGGAGAGGGACGTCCTGGTTGGCACTTGGAATGCAGTGCCATGATACATCGTACTTTCGAAGGGCAAACCATAGATTTGCACGGAGGCGGCATCGACCTGTGTTTTCCGCATCATGAAAATGAAATTGCACAATCAGAATCAGCCTACGAAAAAACCCTCTGCACCCATTGGTTTCATTCAGCCCACCTAAGAGTTGAAAACAAAAAAATGTCTAAAAGCTTAGGCAATTTATACACATTAGATGATTTAATTGCAAAAAATCATACCCCAATGGCCTTACGTTATACGCTCATAGCTTCAAGCTATCGACAGCCACTGAACTTTACCTTTGATGGACTCCGTGCTTCTGAAAGCGCTCTAAACAAAATCGAGCGATTTACAGAAACTCTGCTACAAAAGATCCATCAGAGTACCGAACAATTTAATGAGCAATACATAACTAAGCATTCACTCAAAGACTTTGGGCTTCTTCAAAATGCTTGGGAAGGACTGAGCAATAACCTTAACACCTCGGCTTGTTTAGGGTCACTCTTTGGACTGATCGGCTCAAACCTAGCTAGTAAACTCAATGCAGACGAAACGGAACAACTCCTCAAGGCACTTGGCTCTATTCTTTATGCACTCGGACTGACATTATTCACGAGTCCAAAACAAACTTCTGAAGCACCACAAGCAATTCTTGATTTGGCAAAAGAACGATGGGAAGCAAAGCAAAACAAAGATTATGCGAAAGCGGACTCTCTGAGAAAAAGTTTACAAGATGATGGCTGGGATGTCAAAGATACGCCAACTGACTACGAACTCTTTCCCCTCAATAAATAGGATAAACAAAGTATAAATGGATACAGAATCTCTCAGCGTAAAAGCTATTGGCAAACGGCAATCCCTTTGGGGCGAAGGCCCTATTTGGTGGAATGATTCGCTCTATTATGTCGATATTGAAGGCAAAGCAATCATCCGACTCGATCCAGATACCGAAGCAGAAACTGTTTGGGAGTTCCCTGAACGGATTGGCTGTATCGCTCCGTGCAATAACGGTCAACTTCTCTATGCTGGTGACAATGGCATCTCTATTTTTGATCCTCAAACAAATAAAAGTAATTCAATCACAGACCCAGAATCTCACCTTCCAGACAATCGTTTTAATGACGGTAAGTGCGACCCATATGGACGATTTTGGGGCGGGACAATCAGCCTAAAAAAAGTCCAAGGCAGTGCTGCACTCTATTGTCTAGATAGCCAACAAAACATCGAAAAAAAACTAGAAGGACTGACCAATTCGAACGGACTGGCTTGGTCTCAAGACAAAAAGCGTTTCTTCCATATCGATACCCCGAGTAGAAGCATTCAAGCCTATGCCTACGACATTGATACTTCTGAAATTTCCAAACTAGCAACTATCGTTGATACAGAAGCGCTAGGCTTTGATAGTTCGCCCGACGGAATGACTATTGATGAACAAGATAACCTCTGGGTTGCCTTTTGTCATGGTGGTTGTGTTGCCTGCTTTGATTCAACAAGTGGAGACCTTCTTCAAACAATCAAAATACCTGCAATTGAAACCACCGCTTGCACCTTTGGCGGACAAACACTGAATCGTCTATTCATCACTACAGGTATTAAAAAAGATTACTCAGAAAAGCATGCAGGAAAAATATTTGTAATCGATGGTCTCCCCATAAAAGGCACCCCGGCCTCTACCTATACTCTTGTATAAAAAACAATGTTTCTATTTGCTGAATACGTTGTTGACTCTATGACCGAAGATTCCCTTTTTTAAATAAAAATCATGAAAGAAATGTCTCCATTAGAAACACTGCGTCACTCATGCTCCCATGTGCTCGCAACTGCAATTCTCAGACTGTACCCAGACACACAACTCGATATCGGACCGCCCACCGATAATGGCTTTTACTACGACATTGATTGCAACAAAAAACTTGATGCTTCAGACCTAGAGGCCATCGAGGCAGAAATGAAGAAGGTTATTAAAGAAAACCAAAAATTTATTCGTATAGAAGCGACTCGAGAAGAGGCTAAAGAAAAAATTGAAGCGAGTGGCCAGACCCGTTATAAATTTGGACGATTAGAGGATATTCCTGAAGGTGAAGCCGTCAGCTTTTATCAAAATGGTGAATTTATCGACCTCTGTGCTGGCCCTCATGTGAATTACACTAAAAAAATAAAGGCCTTTAAACTCCTTTCCATTGCTGGTGCCTACCATCGTGGTGATGAAAACAACACACAGCTCCAACGCATCTATGGAACTGCATTTCCTTCGGCCCAAGAACTTGAAGATTATTTAGAAAAACTTGAGCAAGCCAAAGCACGTGACCACCGAAAACTTGGAAAAGAATTGAAACTCTTCCACATTGATGACGCCGTAGGCTCAGGAATGATCCTTTGGACACCGAATGGATCGATTATCCGAAATGAACTTCAAAATTTCATCAGTGAAGAACTTAGAAAATCAGGCTACAGCCAAGTACACACCCCACACATAGGAAAACTAAGTCTGTATCGTACCTCTGGACACTTTCCATATTATAAAGAGTCTCAATTTCCTCCAGTCGTTGAGCCTGGAACTTTAGAACAACTTGCAAACGAGGGCTGCTCCTGTGGCGAACTTTCAAACCAACTCGATGAAGGGTCCGTTGATGGTTATTTATTGAAGCCAATGAACTGCCCGATGCATATCAAGATTTTTGATAGCCAACCCCACTCCTATCGTGATCTCCCTATTCGTTTAGCTGAATTTGGGACCGTTTATCGTTGGGAACAATCTGGCGAGCTTAATGGAATGACTCGTGTTCGAGGATTCACCCAAGATGATGCACACCTTTTCTGTACGGAAGAGCAAATTGCTGAAGAAATCGCTGGTTGTTTAAACTTAGTCAAACTGGTTTTTCAAACATTGGGCATGAATGACTATCGGGTTCGAATTGGACTGCGTGACACTGACTCAAATAAATATGTTGGCGACTCAAAACAATGGGATCATGCAGAGAATGCACTCAGAAAAGCGGCTCAGAATCTCGGAGTGGACTTTACTGAGGAGCAAGGCGAGGCTGCCTTTTATGGGCCTAAAATTGACTTTGTGGTCAAAGATGTCATCGAGCGCGAATGGCAATTAGGAACGGTTCAAGTCGACTATAATTTACCTGAACGCTTTGACTTAAGTTATATCGGAGCAGACAATGAGAAACACCGCCCTGTTATGATTCACCGTGCGCCTTTTGGATCTATGGAGCGCTTCTGTGGTGTACTTATAGAACACTTCGCAGGAAACTTTCCCACTTGGCTGGCTCCCGAGCAAGTTCGCATTCTCCCTATGAACGATGAACTTGTTGATGCAGCAAAAGCGATTGAATCTCAGCTATCTTCAGCAAAAATACGATGCACTGTTGATGAAGTAGCCGATAAACTGGGTGCCAAAATCCGCAAAGCAGAAATAGCAAAAGTCCCTCATATGATTATTCTAGGGAAGAAAGAAGCTGAGGCTGGCAAAATTTCCGTGCGTTCTCGAGCCAACAAAGAGCTAGAAAATATTTCAAATACAGAGGATTTTATCTCTTCTTTAATTGAGATCATAGAGACAAAAAGATTGCCGGATAATCAACAAAACTAAAGAAGTCCGAGAAATTACTTATTTAGGGCTATTTCCCTTAATCCTTTAGAATTTACTAAGAAACCTTGACTTCAAAGCGTGGTTAGCTTTGATAACTCGTTCGGAAGCCAGGGTAGCTCAGTGGTAGAGCAGAGGACTCATAAGCCTTTGGTCGGGAGTTCAAATCTCCCCCTTGGCACCATTTTCACATCAAGTATCAAGCTATGTTTACGGGTATTGTTGAAGAGACAGGGATCGTACGTTCTTTTAAAGAACAGGATCAAGCATGGCGTCTCGTAGTCGAAGCAAAATTAATTTTAGACGACGTAAAACTAGGTGACAGTGTTTCAATCAATGGGTGTTGTTTAACCATTGTAGCTATAGATGGCCCATGCCTATCCTTTGATTTACTTGAAGAATCCATTCGCAAAACTTCAATCAAGTCGGTTTCCACTGGTAGCCTTGTGAATCTAGAGCGAGCATTACTCCCTACTTCCAGAATGGGAGGACACATTGTTTCGGGCCATGTTGATGGATTAGGTACTATTTGTTCCATTGAACAAAAAGACAAGGATACCATTATTGAAATAAGCCCATCTGAATCTGACCTAGCAGCATTAAAATATGTCATACCAAAAGGATGTATTACATTAGACGGAATTTCTCTTACCATTTATTCTGTAAATGAGTCCAGCTTTAGCGTTTGGTTGATTCCACATACCCTTGAGGTGACTAATCTCCACAGTAAGTCGGTTGGCGACCCCATCAATATAGAATATGATATGATCGCTAAATATCTGGAGAAATTGCAGGCTTCAAAATAATAGCGGTATCTTTTCGCTAATTTGTATTGAGCTTGTCTCAGTAATCCCTTCTATAAAGATTACAATTAAGCTATGGAAGATATCATTATATTAGGAACTGGATGCGCAGGTTTGACAGCAGCCATCTACACAGGACGTGCACAATTGAATCCTCTTGTTTTAGAAGGATCTCAGCCTGGAGGACAATTGACCACCACTTCAGAAGTAGAAAACTTTCCAGGATTTCCTGAAGGGATTGATGGATACACAATGATGGATCGTTTGAGAAAACAAGCTGCACGATTTGGAGCACGTTTTGAACATGCAAAAATTGATTCCATAGAAGTTAATGGCACAACTAAAATTTTACGATCGGGCGACAAGACCTTTGAAGCTAAAGCCGTGATTATTGCCACAGGTGCGAGGCCTAGATTGCTTGGTATCCCTGGAGAACAAGAAATGTACGGTGGTAAAGGCGTAACAACCTGTGCCACTTGTGATGGTGCTTTCTATCGAGATATGAATGTAACGGTCATCGGTGGCGGTGATTCTGCCTGTGAAGAAGCTCTCTTTCTAACACGCTTTTGTTCAAAGGTTACCCTGGTTCACCGTCGTGACACATTAAGGGCTTCAAAGATTATGGCAGAACGTACCCTAGCCCACGAAAAAATTGAAGTGGTATGGAATGCTAATCCTGAAGCCGTCCTCGCTGATGAATCTGGAAATGCACGAGCTTTAAAAGTGAAAAAAAACGATTCAGGAGATTCTTTAGAAATTCCTTGTAAAGGCGTCTTTATCGCCATTGGACACATTCCAAATACAGACTTTGTCGAAGGCTTACTCGACAGAGATGACAATGGCTACATAATACCAGCTTCAGGAAGCCAAGTCAGAACATCGCTTCCTGGATTATTTGCAGCCGGTGATTGCGTAGACCATGTTTACCGACAAGCCATAACGGCTGCAGGCATGGGTTGCCAATCAGCAATTGAAGTTGAACGCTGGTTAGCTGAACTATAATATGCGTTTATGGATTTATCCGATTTAAGAATAAGCTACACCAAAGACAGTTTCAGTGAATCTGATCTTTTAGAAAGCCCTTTTGATCAATTTGAAAAATGGTTTTCTGAAGCACTTAAATCAAAAGTGGATGAGCCTAATGCGATGAGCTTAGCAACAATTTCTCCTGAAGGAAATCCTCGCACACGCATTGTATTGGTAAAGGATTTTTCAAAGGATGGTTTGATTTTTTATACCAATTACGAGAGTGCTAAAGCTAAAGGAATGGAAGCCAATAAAGCTGTGTCCGTTAATTTCGTGTGGCATCCTTTGCAAAGACAAATCAACATACAGGGCTTCACAGAAAAAGTGGATCGCAAAGTATCGGAATTATATTTTCACAGTCGTCCAAGAGGCAGTCAACTAGGAGCACTTGTCTCTCCTCAAAGTAAAGTGATAGCTTCCCGGAAAGTACTTGAAGATCGTTTGGCTGAACTGGATACACAATATAAAAACGAGCCGATTCCTCTTCCTGAAAATTGGGGTGGTATACGCATTGTTCCCACTCGTTTTGAATTTTGGCAAGGTCGAGACAATCGCTTACACGATCGCTTTGAATATATTTTAAAAAATGACCAATGGTCGACCCAACGACTTGCTCCTTAACTTAAATATAACCTCATATGCTATACCAACCTGACAAACTCCTTCTCATTGCTGGTCCTTGCTCACTTGAAAATAGAGACCTTTGTCGTGAGGTTGCCGACACACTTGGCAAATTAAAACAAGAATACCCTGCCCTTAATATCATCTTCAAAGGCTCTTTCGATAAAGCCAATCGAACCTCAATTAAGAGTCAAAGAGGCATCGGTATTGATGAAGGTTTGAAGATTTTTCAAAGCATTAAAGAAGAGTATGGTTTCCCTACACTGACGGATATTCATTTACCTGATCAAGCCGCAATGGTTTCCAAAGTAGTCGATGTTTTACAAATCCCTGCTTTCTTATGCCGTCAAACTGATTTAGTCAGTGCTGCAGCAGAAACTGGTAGTGTTGTGAATGTGAAAAAAGGACAATTTTTATCCCCTCAAGAAATGACTCATGTAGTGCATAAGCTAGAATCCTTAGAGGCGAAAGAAATATGGCAAACGGAGCGAGGCAGTAGCTTTGGCTACCAAAATTTAGTCGTAGATATGCGAAGCTTTGGGATCATGAATGAAAGTGGACATCCGACCATTATTGATGCGACTCATAGTGTACAGCTCCCAGGTGCAGGCAATGGGACCAGCGGTGGACAGCGAGAATTTGTTCCTTTACTAGCACGAGCCGCTTTGGCTGCAGGTGCAAATGGGGTCTTCCTTGAAACCCATCCGAATCCCGATAAAGCTATATCGGATGCTGCAACACAATTGCCTCTAAACGAACTGGCTAGTTTAGTTCCTCAATTACTTGCGATTAAAATGGCATCGATGCCCTAGCCATTCATTGCTCTCAGTAACATGCGAATTACAGGAGGCAAAGCTCGAGGTATTTCCTTAAAAGCTACAAAAGACCAAAAGACACGACCTGCCACAGATCGTACGAGAGAATCGCTCTTTTCTAGCTTAACAACGAGTATTATTGATGCTACTTGCTTAGACTTATTTGCAGGGACTGGGAGTTATGGCTTTGAGGCTTTAAGCCGAGGGGCTCAATTCTGCCAGTTTATTGAACACAACAGAACGGCGATTGATTGCTTAAAACAGAATGCTCAAGCTATCAAAAAAAGTGCCGAATTAAGGGCAGAAGCTATGCACATCAAACAAGCTGATTTACTCAAAGTAAATGCAGACTCTAATCAACAAAGCTTTGATTTTATCTTTTTAGACCCACCCTATGCTTTATGGGAAAGCCACAGTGACTATTTATTAAATACACTGGCCTTAGGCTATGCTAATAAAAATACTCAACTTATCCTAGAATGTCCAAGTGAACTTAAGCTAAGTGGGATTTCCTCGCACTGGAGTCTTAAGAAGAGACTAGGCAAAGAAGGTAAAGGAAAGCCAAATATCCTTATATACAAACGCATTAATTCGGCCTCTTAAGCCCGAAAAACCTTCGGGTGTTTTCAGCAAGTCTTTCCGCTAGAATCTCTGGCTCAATGCCAAATAATTTAGCACATTTTAAACCAATATCTGCCACATACGCTGGCTCATTTTTTTTACCTCTATGTGGCTCAGGAGTTAAGTAAGGGCAATCAGTCTCAATCATCAAAGAATCAATCCCCTGCTCGATTAATGCCTTCTGAACATTGGGTGCATTTTTATAAGTAATAATGCCGGTAAAAGAAGCACGACCGCCACGCCGATTAAGTAGTTTAATTTGCTCGGCTGAATAACTAAAGCAATGCACCACCACTTTCCCCCAATCGACGCCTGAAGCATCGATTGTCGATAAAGTATCCTCAAAAGCGTTTCGACTATGAATCACGATTGGGCAATTTTGCTGCTTTGCGATTTGTAATTGAACTTCAAATGCAGATTGTTGATACGATTTTATCGCGATTGCTTCCTCTGAATCCTTTGGTAAATGAAAATAATCGAGTCCAATCTCTCCCAAAGCGACTGGATGGTTTGGGCGGCTGAAGTAGGCTTCTAATTGATCTACTGCCTTCACCCAGTCCTCCGTCACATAGCAAGGATGTAAGCCTACTGTGTAAGCTATATGATTCGGTTGTTCAGTAGCCAAGTTATAATTAACCTCCCAATCCTTTAAATCCGTACCAATAGCAATCATCTGGTGAATACCAGCAGCTTGAGCCCGACTCATGACCTCAGGAAGCACTCCCTGATTTAAATACCCATCCAAATGACAATGACTGTCGATCCATTCCATAGTATCTTATGTGATAAAAGAAAGAGAAAAAAAGTCATCATAAAAAAAGCCCGTGATGACACGGGCTTTAAAGACTTATTTTCTAATCTATGATAGGATTAATCTTTAATCGTTACATTTCTGAAATTACCTCCTGCAGGAGTAACTAGTGCAGGTGTTTGATAGATTGTATTAGATTTTACATTATCATAGGACTGATTAGTCAATGAACCACCGGGGCTGACTAGATTGGCTGTCACAAATATCAATAAATTGCGTTTTTGTCGTGTCTCACCTTCAGAACGGAACAAACGACCTAAGCCTGGAATATCACCTAGGAAAGGCACTTTGTCATTAACAGAACGCACTTCATCGCGAGTCAAACCTCCCATGACAACTGTAGCTCCATCATAAATATTCACTTCAGTTGTAATTTCACGTGTAGAGAAAACTGGCTGATAAAAGCCAGCAGGAACGACTGCTGTCGTATTATCGCCAAGAGCAATACTTGGACCACCGTATTCAACAAATCCTTCAAACTCTGTCACACGAGGCGAAAGTTCTAATGTGATTGTGTTATCATTTTCTACATTTGGAGTTACAGCCATTTCTACGCCAACATTTCGTTTATCGAAATCCTGTGGCGTACCTGCAGTGATGGCAACTGAACTACTACCTCCAGAACCACCAGATGAAACTGTGGATTCAATGTCCCCATAAGATCTAGGGTATCGTAATTCTTGAGCTACAACAATATTTGCACGTTTCCCTGATAAAACCGTCACCTTGGGGGCACTCATCAAGTCTGACCCTGTCTTTCTTGCTAAAGCTTTAATTTCTAAATCAATATTCAAATCATCAATTAAAAATCCAGTCGTCAAAGGATTCCCGTTATCATCTAAAGTACTAGAAGTCTTATCAGAGAATAAAGTTGCGGCAGTGCCGTAACTGAGTGCTTGTCCAACAGCAGGTGGATTAATTAAAACAGGATCATCTCTGAAAGATTCTTCAGTATTTCCTTCTCCAGTTATAATTCTAGCACGGTTAGAAGCAGATGAATCACCTATATCACTCAAAGAGCGTAAATTAGAAGCAACTCTCCAGTCTTCACCAGTCTTATTGCTACCAATACCCCAATGAAACCCTAACTCATCCAAATCATTTTGTGAGACTTCTAAGAATTTAGTTTCAATCTCCACTTGTTTAGTTTCATTGTAATTACGCAAAATTGTGCGTAAGCGCTCAATGTTTCTCGGTGTTTGTGTGACAATCAGTTGCTCACCATCAAATGCTAAACTACTGCCAGTCACGACTTCGAAATTAACACCTGCATTTTGTAAAAATTTCTGCAATGCGTCTTTTTCTTGATCTTGGCTTTGCCCATAGTTTACAGAAACATCACCAAATGGATCATCGACATTAGAGGTAGCGGATGTATCACGAAATCCAGTTATACGGATGACAGTTGCTCTTGAAAGGGGGAAAAATTCGGTAATGGTTGATGAAGAACCACCGATAGAATCACTCGGTTGAATAGTCACTACTTCTGCACCTACCTCATATGTGAAATTTACCTGCTGTGTCACAAATTGTAGGATTTTATCTAAGCTCAAATTTCTTAAAGTGATATTTACTTTAGGGTTATATTGACTAGAATCAAACATAGGAACAATGTTCACGCCTTGCCCCTCTGAATCATATTCTAAAGAAAGCTCCGATAGTGTTTCGATTACTCGAGTTAATGCCATCCCTGTAAAATTGATCTTTGGCAATACAATCTTCTCAAGCTTGCGTATCAATGAAGGCACTGCCACTTCTTCAGATTTTGAAAAGTCCTCTAGTTCAAAAACTTTAGGTTGCTCCCAGCTGTTATTAACAGCATTTAACATATTCTCACGTGTCTTATATAAATTTAATCCTTGTACATTTTCCAGTGCCTGTGAGAGCTTTAAGGACAATAATTTAGCTTCTTTACTGTTTGGATCACGTGCTTCAATTTCAAGTAAAGTGGATGTAGCACCAGCTAAATCACCAATAGCAATCTGTGAATTTGCAACTAGCATTAAGTCTTCGACTGTTTCTTTTTGTGCCACATAAATTGGACTAACCTCTTCGGCAGGAAGTAAGCTCTTTCCTAAAATATTTTTGCTGATAGATTTAACTGAAGTTGGTTGGCTATCTAATTCTGTAACGATTTCATCCTCCACTACAGTCAGAGATTCTGATTCTGCATCAGGGACAACGAGACCTTCATCTTCTATCGATTGATTGACAGTAATTAATAACGCTTGAACGTTTTTATCATTAGGTGCTAACGCAATAAGCACTTCTAGTTTTTCTTTAGCAAGAAGCAAATCTCCAGTATCACGTGCAAAAAGAGCTTCTGACAATAGTTGAATTTTCTCCGACGCATCAGCATCTTGAGCATATACTGCTGTAGTCGTTAAGTTTAGACCAAACAGTAATGCAATAATCCATGTAATGC
>WTIG01000134.1 GCA_011522825.1 Puniceicoccaceae bacterium | reverse complement strand
TAAAAAAATTATTGATGATATCATTAAAGTTTCCAATGAGAATGCTTTTGCTACAGCACAAGCCTTGTCTGAGAAAGATGGTCTCATGGGTGGTATTTCAACAGGGGCAAATGTCTGGGCAGCGATGCAACTTGCACAACGTCCAGAAATGGCAGGCAAAAAGATCGTTACTGTCGGTTGTAGCTTTGGTGAGCGCTACTTAAGTACTCCACTTGCTGAAAAATCTCGTGAAGCAGTGGCGAATGCGACCGCTTAAAGATTCGTAAGAATCCTTTTATCCCATCAGTTTTTCTCTAGTGGCTATTAAAACTGTTCCTTGAAGCAGACCTCATTCATGGGCAATGGTCCACTCCTTGGATTAGCTTCTTTTAGAGCTTTGCCTACAGGAATGATCATGCCGATGATGTGATTATCCGGTAATTGGATGATATCTGCCACTTTTTGTGGGTCGAAGCCTATCATTGGACAAGAATCATAGCCCATACTTTTTGCGGCAAGCATGATCGTTTGTCCAGCAATGCCAATAGACCGAAGTGCCTCATCGTTCTGAAGCTGAGGCTTGTCGTGGTAAAATTTATGAATCATGGGGACGATCATTTCTTGAGTCTCTTTTGGGGCATTGGACCAATAACGCTCTGCTTGTTCATGAGCTTTCAGGTCGGCGCATAAAACAATCGTCAAAGAGGCATCTGAAATCTGAGATTGTCCCCAAGCAGCTTCTTTGATCTGTGCTTTTTTTTCGGAGTCGGTCACTAATACAAATCGCCAGTTTTGCATATTAAATGAAGTCGGTGATAAGAGTGCATGTTCCATGAGCGTCTGTATTTCCGACGCACTCATTGTATGGCTTGGATCAAAATGCTTTATAGATCGTCTTTCTTGTATGGCTTTCAGTGTATTCATGATATTTCTACTATTTCTATTGTGCGATAATAGGCAAGTGTGATCACGAAAATCTCAGGTTTTAGGCCGAGTACAGGCCGATTGATTGGGCCGTTTCTTTGTAAGTTTTGGCCGTTTTAAGTGATTTCTTTGTATGCATGACTCAGCTTTAGTTTGTTTTAGAAATGATTTTCGCTTGCTCGATAATCCTGCTTTATTCGAGGCGGTACGTCTTAAAAAGAAAGTCATACCTGTCTTTATCTACGATCCAAGTGCTTTTGGCGATTGGGATTTAGGGGGTGCGTCAAAGTGGTGGTTGCACCAGTCCATTAAGGATATACAGAAGCAAGTCGCTTCGCTCGGTGGACGTTTAATTTTACGCAAAGGTTCTACGGCTTCAATCATGCGTGAGCTTGTTGAAAGTACTCAAGTAAGTTCGGTTTATTGGAACCGTCGTTACTTGCTTTCAGAGCGCACGGTTGATGCAGTCGTCAAAGAGATGCTTGTGGATATGGGCATTGAAGTGAAAAGTTTCCAGGCATCATTGCTTGTGGAACCATGGACGACTGCCAACAAAGAAGGAAATCCATTTAAGGTGTATTCTCCTTTTTGGAGATCGATAAAAGATAATCCTATTCCAGAACCTTTGGAGTTAGATTTTTCGAAAATTGAATTTGCTGACGAAAATATCGAATGCCTTGGACTCGAAGACTTAGACTTAATTCCCAAGGATAAAACTTGGCACGAACCATTTCATGATTTCTGGAAAGTTAGCGAAATGAATGCGCATGATTTGTTGCTCAACTTTATTCATCGCGGGATAGATGATTATGCGGTGGATCGAGATCGCCCTGATTTAAACGGGACTTCTTCTTTATCGCCTTATTTGCGATGGGGGCAAATTAGCCCAAGGCAAATTGCTCACGCTTTAAGCAAAAATTGTGATTTAAATGCAAAAGGTCCAACCGTATATCTAAAAGAAATTTATTGGAGAGAGTTTGCTTATTATGTGATGTATCATTTTCCTGAAACAAGTGATTCACCGCTTCAAGAAAAGTATAAAAACTTTCCATGGAATGAAGATAAAAGTACTTTATCTGCCTGGAAATGGGGGAAGACAGGTTATCCAATTGTTGATGCCGGTATGCGACAGTTGTATGCAACTGGCTGGATGCATAATCGTGTGCGCATGATTGTCGCTTCTTTATTAGTTAAGCATTTGTTGCATAGTTGGCATGCGGGTGCTGAATGGTTTTGGGACACACTCGTGGATGCTGATTTAGCCAGTAATTCATTAGGCTGGCAGTGGAGTGGTGGTTGTGGAGCTGATGCCGCTCCTTATTTTCGGATTTTTAATCCTATGACACAGGGAATGAAATTTGATCCTGATGGCGAATATGTAAAACGCTGGGTCCCTGAATTAGCTGCCTTGCCTGCTAAATATATTCATCAACCTTGGGAAGCTAAAGCTTCTGAACTTAAGTCTTTTGGAGTAACTTTAGGCGATAATTATCCAATCCCTATAATCGAGCATACCTTTGGACGAGAGCGAGCTTTAGAGGCCTTATACAGTTTAAAACAATAGGTAATTCTGATGAAAGCCATCCGCAATTTAATCCTAGTTTTAGGAGATCAATTAGATTTAGAATCATCTCTGATAAAAGAGGTTGATCCTAGTTCTGATCTTATATGGATGGCTGAGGTAGAAGAAGAATCCGTGCATGTTTGGTCTCATAAGCAAAAGATTGTTTTATTCTTATCTGCGATGCGGCATTTTCGTGCTGCATTATTGAAGCAAGGGTTGCCTCTAATTTACACTGAGTTAGAGGAGGGTGCAGAATCATTCGCAGTATCTTTAGCAAATACTCTAAAAGAATATAAGCCAGAGACTGTTTTGGTTTTGCGTCCAGGTTCTTGGCGTGTGCTTAAAGCGATTCAATCCGTTTGTGAAGAAGCTTCAGTAGAGTTGAAGGTCTCTGAAGACGATCATTTTTTTACAACACCTGATGAATTTAAAGCTTTTGCTGAAAATAGAAAAGCGATTCGTATGGAATACTTTTATCGAGGATTGCGTAAACAATACAATGTTCTGATGGAAGAAGAAGAGCCGACAGGTGGTGTTTGGAATTTGGATAAAGAAAACCGAAAAGCGTTTTCAAAATCAGGGCCAGATGGACCGTATCACGGGCATCAGCATAAGGCAGATGCAATTACTCTAGATGTCATTGCTTTAGTGAAAAAAATATTTCCAAACCATCCAGGTAGCACTGATTCATTTCATTGGGCGGTGACACGAGAACAAGCCTTAAAAGATTTAAATCACTTTATAGAATATCGCTTGCCTGATTTTGGAACTCACCAAGATGCAATGTGGACAAATGAGCCATGGCTTTTTCATTCGCTACTAAGTTCCTCTTTAAATTTGAAATTGCTTCGAGCTAAAGAAGTGGTAAAAGCGGCCGAGCAAGCGTATCTTGAGCGCGGTGTTTCTCTAGCTGCGGTGGAGGGCTTTATCCGTCAAATTCTTGGCTGGAGAGAATATA
>WTIG01000017.1:2127-3449 GCA_011522825.1 Puniceicoccaceae bacterium | reverse complement strand
CAATAACCATAAGATAAATCGTTTAGCCTTTCCCCAATAACGAAAAAAGAGGGCCGGAACGATTCCAGCAAAAACAACGCTGATTAAAAATACATAAGCATTAGATTCATAAAATAAACCTGAAACTATTTTTTTCAGCCCTAATTCACCTAAGCTTTTTCCGTGAAAAAACTGGTCGAACCCTAAAAAAAGATGAACCAAAAAAGGGATCGATAATCCAATGAAAATCACCCCAAACTGTTTTAAATTTTTTACATGGTTGGCGATAATCCAAAAGATGATAAAGGCTTCGAAAAAATAAATTAAATACATTTGCCCAAGCCATGGCACAGGCGAAATAAAATTCACACTAAACAAGGCCCAAATTAAAAAGGGTAAAAATTTTAAGGGTAAAGCACTCAGTTGATAATCACCTTCTCGCCTCTTACTTCTATCCCTCAAATAAACATAAAGACCGTGGAGGAAAATTAGGATACCAAATAAGGGGACTAAAAATGCATGTTTGTCTGGATCGACCCCTCCATTAATAAATAACAACGACGCCAATGTGAGCGACAATGTTATCAGAATAAACTTTTCAACAAAGCCAGTAAGAGAACGTAGCTTCTTGGAAAGAAAAACAAATAATTGCTTAGGGTTAGATAACATCTTTTAATAAAATAGGATTGCCTGATAGATTTACAAATTTAAGTTCAACAAACTACAAGATAAATAAACACCGAAAATACATTTTCTACATCAATGAAAGTTTTTATTTTAACTACTGGATTTCTCACTTTTTTCTCTGTGCTAGGATTAAAACTCTTTTTCGTATTTTCACCAGCACCTCCTATTTCTTTAGAAGAATCTATTTCCGATATTATTCCCAAAGAAATTAACGGCTGGTCATATGCAGATTATGATCTCGCTTCTTCAGATGAATCCAGTGATCGTATTGCTTCTTTTCTCAATCTTGATGATTCCCTATATCGCGTTTATACAAATGGAAATATTCGTGTAGGGGTGTATATTGCTTACTGGACTCCCGGTAAAGTATCTTATCGTTGGGCAGGCGCACACACTCCAGATACTTGTTGGGTTGTAAACGGCTGGACTCGTTTAGACAGAGAATACTCCATCCCTTTTCAGGTAAACGAAATTAAATTAAAAAATGCAGAATTTGGCATCTATAAAAAAGACCGAACCGTTGAAAATGTTTACTTCTGGCACTTAGTCGGCGGAGAACCATTTGGCTATGCTCAAAAAGAAATCCCTAATATTTTTGGCGCACTCATTGATATCCAAAAATATGGGCTTAATTTGAGACAAGAACAGTTCTTTAT
>WTIG01000017.1:0-2027 GCA_011522825.1 Puniceicoccaceae bacterium | reverse complement strand
CACTCATTGATATCCAAAAATATGGGCTTAATTTGAGACAAGAACAGTTCTTTATACGACTTTCCTCCAATGAAGATTTAGAAGCGCTTAAGCAAATAGACGGCTTTAATGAAATCATTAAAGGGCTAAGCCGATTACCCTTATCTACAAACGAGATCACTCTGTAGAATTTAGTAATTAAAAAATCAGCCGTGCTGGGTTTCCAAAAACCGATGTAGCGGAAGCGACATCACGAATGACCACTGATCCAGCTCCAACAATACTGGATGCGCCAACGGTTTTAGATGGAATAATTCTAGCACCGCTCCCCATAAAAACCGACTCACCCACTTCAACAAAGCCAGTGACATCACAATGGGCACTCAGTGTTGACCAATCCCCCACCTTGGAATCATGCCCAAGGGTTGTTGATAAATTAATCATAACAAAATCACCCACCTCGACATCACAAGTAATCACAACATTTGGACAAACAACTGACCCATTTCCGATCTTTGAACCCCTACCCAAGCGGGCTGAAGGGTGGATTAAGCTAATAAATTTTCCTCCTTTTTCTATCAACGATTGGCAAATTTCTTTTTTGAGGGATGGATTCCCTATGCCACAAATTAAGTAATCATTTTCGCCCACCTTATAATCGGATATCTTACTGACAACTGAGGCTTGAATTGAAAACCCATCCAATGCTTGCAAATTATCATCAAGAAAACCCGCAAAGGAATACTCCTCTTCTATGTCGAGTGTTTCCATCATCCAATCAAACACTTCACGACCAAAGCCTCCTGCGCCAACAATGTAAATTTGTTTCATAATTTATGCTTTTGATTGCACGAGATCAAAAAGTGACCGAACTGAATCACAAGACTCTATCTCACTTTTCTTCAACAACACTCCATACTCTAAATCAATTGTATCGGTTAACGTAAGTATCGCTAAAGAATCCCACTCTTTCAATTCCTTGAAAGTGGTTGCTTCATCCACTGTACCTGCATCTAAACCATCCAAAGACTCTTCAAATTGCTGAATAAATATCTTAATTTCCATATGTTTTTAATAAAAGGATTCCTTTGAAATACAAGCTGAGAATATTTTCTATACTTTAGCTTTGTAGACTCTCCATTCGAGACAGCCCAAATCGGATAAGGTTAACAAGCAACTCCCCCAAGATAAGCCGACACCAAAACCAGAAAACACAACTTGATGTGAGGAGTTACCTTTGCTTCCGCTAAATAATGGGTTGGCTAATTCATAAGCGAGGGCTCCAGGTATCGATGCCGAACTGACATTGCCAAAGGCCCCAAATGATTCAACTGGGCAACGCTCAAGATCGACCCTCAAACGTTTGCCGATATTATGCACCATATAACGATTCGCTTGGTGTAACACAAAGTAATCCACTGTATCCTTAGATACTCCAGCGTAGTCAAGCAATGCTTCAATCTCTTGAGGAACGACCTCGATTGAAAAATTAAAAACCTCGGAGCCATCCATAAACAAATTTTCTTTAGTGCGAATATTACCATCATCATCCGTATATTCCACAGCCGTTTCTTCTGAAAAGGGTAATCGAGCACCTCCAGCAGGAACAATTAAAGAATCAGACCCACGCCCATCGGATCCCAAGCGAAACCAAGAAACACCTGAACCCATTTGCTTTTCTACCATTGTAGCACTTCCAGCATCTCCAAATAAGGATGCAGTTGCTCTATCCTGAGGATGTGCCAAACGACTGAGTGTATCACCAGCTAAGACTAAAACTCTCCGCGATGACCCATTTGATATAATTGAATAAGCTAACCAAAGTGCATAAACAAAACCCGAGCAGCCTAATCCAACATCTAAGGCCGCACAATCCATACTACAGCCAAGACGACTGTGCAATAAAGTCGAATTACTAGGTTGCGAATGATCCGGCGTTTGAGTGACATATAAAATCCCGTCCAGGTCCTTTGAATTTATCTTTAATTGCTGCAAGAGTACTCGCGCAGCCTGCTCACATAAATCTAAATTTGTCAGCTCTTTTGAGG
>WTIG01000142.1:3113-13760 GCA_011522825.1 Puniceicoccaceae bacterium | reverse complement strand
GGATTGGGTGATTGCAGATGATTCAGGCTTAGAAGTCGATTGCCTCGATGGAGCCCCCGGTATTTATTCTGCTCGTTATGCAGGAACTGAAGCGACTGATGCCGATAATGTCGATAAATTGCTAAGTAATTTAGAAGGTATTTCAGAATCAAAAAGACAAGCAAGGTTTCGATGCGTATTGTGCCTTATCGATAAGGATGGTGGCACTTATTATTTTGAAGGTGCTTGCGAAGGACAAATAGGCAGAAAACCAAGAGGGGAATCTGGTTTTGGCTACGACCCAATTTTCCTACCAGAGGGATATGAATCCTCTTTCGCTGAATTAGGTGAATCTATCAAATCTGAATTGAGTCACAGGGCAAAAGCCGTTATCGCTTGTAAGCAGTTCTTTAAAAAGAAGCTTTAGTTTTGGGCTAATTCTTCTGAGCGTTTTTTTGCACTCAAGACTGCAGATTGAATCAATGCTCTAAAATCCTTTTCATTTAAAGTATTGAGTGCAGCTTCGGTCGTTCCGCCTGGTGAAGTGACTGCATTTCTGAGTTCTTCAGCAGTAGATTCACTTCCTTTTAGAAGTTTTGCTGAGCCAAGGACGGTTTCTGTAGCCAGGGTTTTTGCCAAATCCGCTTCTAGGCCGGCTTCTATTCCTGCATTGATCAATGCGGAAATAAATTCAAAGACATAGGCAGGTCCACTTCCAGAAAGTGCGGTAATCGCATCAATTTGTGATTCCTCTACTGGGTGTACGGAACCCAGTGCACTTAGAATGCCCTCTATTAGTTCCAATTCTTCCGTTTTCAGTGTGTTCAAACTTGCGTAAGCAGTAGAGCCACATCCAATCTGACCCGGTGTGTTTGGC
The DNA here is from genome assembly GCA_011522825.1 of Puniceicoccaceae bacterium. Taxonomy (GTDB): domain Bacteria; phylum Verrucomicrobiota; class Verrucomicrobiia; order Opitutales; family Coraliomargaritaceae. The sequence goes on along the minus strand of WTIG01000142.1, from coordinate 12,904 downwards.
ATACTTCGGATAATGTTTTTCACTTCTGGGAAAGATTGACTTAATCGGTTTATCGGAGTCCCTGCTAAAATTGAAATGAGTGTAATGTGTGAGCCTTCCTTTAAGATACTGGAATCAATCTGTTCTAATTGTTGAGGCTTACAGGCGAGAACAATGGTTTCAACTTCTGAAATATACGAAAGCAGCGAATCTGCTGCTGTTATACCACTTTCATTGGCTAAAATAGTTCCAGTATCATCATTTCCTGCAATGCAAACAATTTCACCGGCTTCATAGACTTTGTTTTGAATTAAGCCTTTGACGATTGCAGTAGCCATTCTGCCTGCACCAATGAATGCAATTTTCTTTTTCATAGTGATCCTTCTACTTTCTTAAGTAGCATTTGATTTAATTTATATTCGTCAATGACTTTAGTTTGGCTGATTAAATCATGCCCCCATTGCTTACTCTTATGAAATCGTTTTGTTAGTGCAGCGACTAAGAAGAGGATAGGGAAAAAATAAAATAGGATAATGGTTTTTGAAATAGCCCTTATTCCAGCATGAAAAATCGGAATCGAATTTCTTGGAGTGAGTGTAATCGTTTTAAGGTTAAAGATTTTTTTTCCTATCGAGCTACCTTTAAAGAGGGTATCGCAAAGTACAAAATAAAGAATGAAGATAATGGAAAAAGATTCTGTTATCAGCAGGAGAATAGACTGGGCAGAATCATTTAAAATCGGAGCAGCTGTATCGCTATTTGATTCAGCCCAAGCCAAATAAGCATCTAGCCATTCGTTGAGTGCTTCTAATGAAAATGATGGATTCAAAGGCAGAATGACCTGAAGGATAATTAAAGTCGCAAGTAAGACGACAAGAATGTAATCTAGAAGAAATGCAAGTCCCCTGAAAGCTATCGAAGGTTCAGGAAGATTTTCTGAGTTCAAACTGATGACAAACGCTTTTTTGTTATCCTCTTGCTCCTGACTGTCTTGATCGAATTCTGGCATACTAAAAGTGAATTCTCTACATTAGGAATTCATTGCCTTAAATGCTTTGAGTGTATTTTGCATGAGCATAGCTACAGTCATAGGACCAACTCCGCCTGGGACTGGAGTGATATGTTCGCATAAAGGAGAAACAGCATCAAAATCAACATCTCCAACTAAGCGAGTGCCAGATTTCTTTGAAGCATCAGGTATCCGATTGATACCCACATCAATTATTGAAGCTCCTGGCTTAACCATCTCCTTTGTCACGAAGTGAGCTTTACCAATGGCGGCAATCAGAATGTCAGCTTGTCGTGTGATCTCAGCAAGGTTTTGCGTACGAGAATGACAGACTGTAACCGTTGCATTGCCAGGGGTTCCTTTACGAACCATCAATAGTGTTGCTGGTTTACCGACAATTTGACTGCGACCCAGTACAACAACGTGTTTACCTTCGGTTTCAATTTGGCTTCGCTCAATTAATTCTACGATACCTGCAGGAGTGCAGGCAACGAAGCCAGAAGCATCTTCTTGGCAAAGTTTTCCAATATTCAATGTATGAAATCCATCCACATCTTTTCTCGGGTCCACTTGGTTAAAGGTTTCGGTTTCATTAATGTGCTTAGGAAGGGGAGCCTGAATCAAAATTCCATTTACAGAATCATCCTTGTTGTAGGTCTCGATGACCGCAAAAAGTTCTTTTTGGGTGATAGATTCCGGCAAAACAGTCAGTTCAGCTTGTATACCAATGGCTTCTGCTGTTTTTTGTTTCTTTCGAACATAGGATACGGATGCAGGGTCTTCTCCAACTCGAATAAAGGCTACAGTTGGTATTCCATGCGTCAGTCGGCTGACTTCGTCTTTTAAATCTTCAATTATATCTTTAGCTATTTGGTTTCCGTCGATGATCTTCATAATATCCGTATTATTTTTGTGATCTTGCTTATCCTAGCAAGCGTTCAATGTCTTTTTTGCTTAATATTTTTATGCCACCTTTGGCTATGTTCTTGAGTTGTATTTTGCCGATTTGGATTCGAACCAATTTTTTTACATAATAACGGTGAGCTTCAAATAGGCGTCGAATCTCTCTTTTTTTTCCATGAGAAAGGTGCACTTCTAGTTTTCTTCGATCACCTTCTTTATCAGTTGGGGCAGGAATAATTTTATCGGCTTTTAAAAAATCTCCTTCAAATTCAATGCCTTCAAGAAGTTTTGGGATGTCATTAGGCTTAAGATCTTTGTTTAAAGTGACTCGGTATCGCTTAATGATATTAGCTGAAGGGTGGGTGAGTTGGTTGGCTAATGCCCCGTCATTTGTGATTACGAGCATACCTTCACTGTCTTTATCTAGACGGCCCGCGCAAAATAAACGCTTCTTTTGTAAATCAGACGGGAGTAGGTCGAATACGGTTTGAGTCGCAAATGGGTCGCTATTACTGCAAATAATACCTTTTGGTTTGTTTAAGATTAAAGTTATCGGCTCTTCTTTAGCTTTAAGTATTGGCTTATTATTAACAAAAATAGCATCAGTTGTCAGTGCTTTGGTGCCTAGTTCTATTGTTTTTCCGTTTACCCTTACTTTTCCTGCCTCAATCAGCTTTTCAGCCTCTCTTCTTGAGCAAATTCCAGCATTGGCTATTATTTTTTGGACTCTCTCTGGTTCAAGTGGATTCATATATTTGCTGGCTGGTGATGGAAATAGGTTTGTTCAAGTAATTTTTGATTTTTCTAGCTTGCACTAGAAGCTAATTATTTGTCTATTCATTTTTTCATAAATTATATTTCAGCTATGTCAGATCAGGAAGACAAAAAAATTGCATTAGTAACTGGAGCAGGACGAGGTATAGGGAAAGCGATCGCTTTATCTTTGGCTGGCGAGGGCTATCATATCATTTGCGTGAGCCGTTCTGAATCTTCCTGTGGTGCAGTTGCTGAAGAGATTGTGTCTAGCGGAGGTTCAGCAGAAGCACATGCTTTAGATGTCTCCGATGCTTCAGCTGTTGAGAAGACCTGCGAAGCTCTCTTAGAAAAACATGGTTTAATCAATATTTTAGTGAATAATGCTGGGATTACTAAAGATAACCTAGTGTTTAGAATGGGCGAGGAAGATTGGGATGCCGTTTTAAATACAAATCTAAAAAGCGTTTTCACCTTTACGAAGTATTTGGCTCGACCGATGACTCGTAAGCGATGGGGCCGTATCATAAACATCGCTTCAGTGATTGGGCTTACTGGAAATGCAGGTCAGGCAAACTATTCAGCGGCAAAAGCAGGAATTATTGGTCTTTCTAAGAGTTTAGCTAAAGAATTTGCGGCAAGAAATGTAACGGTCAATGTTGTCGCACCCGGCTTTATTGAAACGGACATGACTAGTATTTTAAGCGAAGAGCAGAAAACAGCTATTTTAGGAGTGATACCTATGAAGCGTATGGGGACTGCATCTGATATAGCAAATATAACGACATTTTTAGCATCAAATAAATCAGATTATATCACTGGACAAGTTTTTACTGTTGACGGTGGTATGGTGATGTGATGAAAAAACAAACAATAAATTATAACTTATGGCTGAGCAAACTATAGAAGAAAGAGTTCGATCAATTATTGTTGATCAACTAAACGTGAATGAAGAACAAGTAACTTTAGAAGCATCATTTATTGATGATCTAGGTTGTGATTCACTCGATAATGTTGAATTAATCATGGCTTTTGAAGAAGCCTTTAGCGATGAAATTGATGGCGAAATCCCAGAAGCAGATGCTGAGAAGCTCACTACTGTTGGAGATGTCGTTAAATATATCTCTGAAAAATCTGAATAAGGTCTAAAGACCATTTTACTTAAAGTTTCAATGTGTAAAGATACCACTGCACCTAGAGTTGTTGTTACGGGATTAGGAACAATTAATTCTCACGGGGTCGGTATCGATAAACTTTGGGACGGAGTATTATCTGGGGTAAGTGGTATTCGTAAGATTGAATCTTTTGATGTTAGTGAATTAACATCAAAGATAGGTGCAGAGGTCTTAGATTTTGAGGTCTCCGATTTTATGGATGTTAAAGAGGCTCGCAGAAATGATCGTTTTACGCATTTCGCTGTCGCGAGTTCTCGACTTGCCGTTAAAGATGCTGGCATCAATTTAGAGTCGCTTGATGCCGAACGTTTTGGAATTTATATCGGCTCTGGTATTGGTGGATTACAGACAATTCACGACCAAACGGCCCGCCTTATTGAAAGAGGTCCAAGAAAGGTTTCGCCCTTCATGATACCTTCACTCATTGGCAATATCGCTAGTGGTGTAGTGGCTATTGAACTGGGTGCAAAAGGACCTAATTTTGGTATCGTTAGTGCGTGTTCATCGGCAACGCATTCTATTGGAGAAGCTTTTTATGCAATTCGCAATGGGAATGCAGATATTATGATTGCGGGTGGAAGTGAAGCTGCCGTTTGTCAATTGGGCTATGCGGGTTTTTGCTCTATGAAAGCAATGAGTACGAAGTACAATGAAACACCGGAAACGGCTAGTCGTCCTTTTGAGATGGGGCGTGATGGTTTTGTTATGGGTGAGGGTGCTGGAGTCTTGATTTTGGAAACGCTAGAACATGCACAAGCACGAGGTGCAAAAATTTATTGTGAGATTGGAGCTTATGATGCGAGTTGTGATGCATTCCATATCACCTCTCCTGATCCAGAAGGTAAAGCACTAGGGAAATCCCTAAAGGCAGTTGTTGAAAAGGCCGGTCTTACTAATGAATCGATTGATTACATTAATGCTCATGGAACATCGACTCCGTACAATGACAAATTTGAGACTGCGGCTATAAAAGAGGCCTATGGTGATCATGCTAAAGATATTTTAATCAGTTCAACAAAATCGATGACTGGGCATTTATTAGGTGCTGCTGGAGGTATTGAGTCAGCGATTTGTGCAAAAGTGATTCACGAAGGTAAAGTACCTCCGACCATTAATTTAAATGAACCTGATCCTGATTGTGATTTGGATTACGTTCCGAACCAAATGCGTGACGCTGACGTTAATGTGGCGATTTGTAATAACTCAGGATTTGGTGGGCATAACGCAGTTATTTTGTTTCAAAAATTTTCCTAATTTAGGTCAGTTTAACCTTTAAATTTAGGTATTTAGATTTATTCTGCAGGCATATGCATTTTATCTTTAAGCTACTGAGTGGGGCTGCATTTGGAATTTTCGTACTTCCTTATATTGTTATTCCAAAGTTGCCAATGCCAGAGGGCTGTAATTTGTTAAGCCCCTATTTTAGCTACAGTGATGTTGATTTGCTGATTGATCGTACTTATCGAGATGAAGCGATTGGTGAAAACATCTTGGATCATGAGATTTCAGAAGCGATTATTCAAGAGGTGCAATCGGCAGAAACATTTCTCATTTTGGATTTCTTTTTGTGGAATGAGTGGCAGGGACGATTTGCTAAAAATAATGGACAAGAGCTAACGCCTTTGGGGAATCAATTAGCCGATGCTATTATTGAAAAACGCAGGGCAAACCCCGAAATGCCGATTCTTATCATAACCGATCCAATCAATCGACTTTATGGCGATAAGAACCCACAGTTTTTTCAACCCTTTGAAGAGTTGGGTATACCGATTGTTTATACGGATTTATACCAACTACCTGACTCGAATAAAATATACTCCAAGCAAGTCCGTTTTTGGTCAAAATTTTATGATTTAAACGGAAACAGTGATCGATTTAGAATCTTTCCTAATCTAGTGGAATCGAAAGCAGAACGCTTATCTTTTTCACAGTTTTTTAAAGCACTACATTTAAAAGCAAACCACCGAAAAGTCATGATTGCGGGCTATAAAAACAGTCCATCTAAAATGATTATTGGTAGCTTTAATCCCTCCGATGGAAGTTCATTTAATTCTAATCTGTCTGTTTCTATTTCAGGTCCTGTGGCTGATTATGTAGCTCGCTCAGAGATTTCGATCGCAGAGTGGTCTGTACAAAAGCCAGAGAATTTAGTGGGTAAACGCTTTGCCCTAGAAGATGCGTTTAGACGTATGGATAAGGCTCTTCTGCCTCAAAATCATTTTAATCAATACACAAGTCGCAAAACTGGTGTTCGTTTTGTTAGTGAAGGGGCAACAAACCAAGTGGTATCCAATTTATTGCAGGAGGCTGGTAAGGGGACAGAAATAGATATAGCGATGTTTTATTTGTCTGATCGTCAAACCATTAAGGCCTTAAAATCAGCGGCAAAACGAGGTGCTAAAATTCGATTACTGCTTGACCAAAATAAAAACGCATTTGGCTTTAAGAAGATAGGCGTTCCCAACCGAAGTGTTGCTGACGAATTGATGCAATTGGATGAAGTCGATTCGATTCAAATTCATTGGGCTTCTGAGAAAACCGGTGGACAGTTTCATCCTAAGGCAATTCGCATTTATAATGATAAGCGCGATATGCTTTTTCTAGGCTCATCTAATTTAACCCATAGATGTATCAATAATTACAATTTAGAGGCTAATGTGTTGTTTAATGATGTGATTTCAGTGAATAATGAGTTCGACCTCTATTTTGAAAGTGTCTGGGAAAACTCCTTAGGTTTTGAGGAAAGTTATGAATATAAAGCACTGAAAAATCCTAAGTGGATGCAGTACATTCGTTTGTTCTTTTATCGAGTACAAGAATGGACTCAATTGTCTACTTACTAGATTTTTTTCGGCTAAAGCGTCCTGGTTGCTTATTCTGCCTTTGCTTTTTAATAAAGTTAGGCAGCAGGTGGGTTTCGATATAATTATTCGCTTCAGTCAGGCCTTCATTTTCAAAGAGGATACCAATTTCACATTCAATTTTTGTTGGTTCTCCAAAATGTGATAAAAATTCATTAGACGTCATCGCCTGAAATACTTCGGCTCGTTCTTTATTCGGGATATTGGTTTGCTGGAGAATCCAACGTCTTGCAAATAAGGCTAGTACCGCATCACCAACCCATGCTAAGTTTCTTTTTTCTTCAAGTGTCATAGGATTCATTAATGGGCTTCTAACCAATTATTGCCAATACCAATATCAATTTCTAAGGGACATTTAAAATCAATAGCGTGTACCATTTCAGTTTCGAGTATTTCTTTTAACTGTGATTCTTCATCGGGGTGTAAATCAAAGATAAGTTCATCATGAACCTGCAGTAGCATTTTTGACTGTAGTCTCGAATCGGTCATTTTTTTCGTAATGCGAATCATAGCAATTTTAATTAAATCAGCAGCAGTCCCTTGAATAGGCATGTTAATGGCATTTCTTTCCGAGGCAGCGCGAATACTACCATTGGATGAATTAATATCTCTGAGGTATCGCCTACGGCCGAGCAAAGTAGTCACATAGCCATCCTTTCGTGCTTTTTCTATTTGTTGATTAATGTAGTTTTGAATCGTAGGGAATTGCTCAAAGTAATTGTCAATAATCGCTTGTGCTTCTGTTCGAGAAACGGTTCCAAGTCTTTGTGCTAAACCAAAGGCAGAAATTCCATATGGGATTCCAAAGTTGACCATCTTTGCTGTGCTGCGTTGTTCACGACTGACTTCGTTTATGGCTACATCAAATATTTTTGCTGCGGTAGAGGCGTGAATATCTTGCTTGTCATTGAAAGCTTGAATCATACTGGAATCTTCTGAAAGTGCAGCAAGTATTCGTAGTTCAATTTGAGAATAATCAGCACTCAAAATTTTCCAGTTTGGCTGACGAGGAATGAATGCTTTACGGATCTGTTTCCCATTTGTTGAACGTATAGGAATATTTTGTAAATTAGGATTGTTTGAGCTGAGTCGACCCGTGGTAGTTTGTACTTGGCCGAAGTTCGTGTGAATATGTTGAGTTTTAGCGTTTATTGACTGAGGTAGGGCATCAATATAAGTGCTGATCAGTTTATTCAATTGTCGGTATTCTAAAAGAGCAGCGGCTATTCTGTGCTTAGTTGCTAAGCCTGAGAGGGTTTGTTCATTGGTTGCATATTGCCCCGTCTTGGTTTTCTTAGGCTTTTCGGATAGTTTTAGAACTTCAAAAAGAATCACCCCTAGTTGCTTCGGCGAATTTAGGTTAAATTCCTGGCCTGCGGTGTCATAAATTTCACTACGGAGTTTCTCAATTTCAACGGATAAGGTATCGCCTATATTTTTCAGGGTTTTCTCGCAAATATTGATTCCCTCTTTTTCCATAGCGATAAGCACGGGTAGTAAAGGCATTTCAATATTATAGAAGACTTCAGATTGCCCCAGTGATTCTAATTGAGGCTTAAGCAATTGCCATAATTGAAAAGTAATATCAGCATCTTCAATGGCATAATTTGTGAGTGTATCAATATCGATGGATTCGTAATCAATAGGCGCCCCTTTTTTTGCATCAGGAGCCAGTTCAGAGAAAGGGATTGTTTTGTAGCTAAGGAGATTTTCTGCGAGAATATCTAAATTGTGCCTTTGCTCTGGTTCGATCAATGAGTGGGCGATAAGTGTGTCATAACAAGTGCCTTTGATCGGGCAGTCGTGATTTTCTAATATGGCTATATCGAATTTTAAATTATGTCCGATCTTTGTGTAGGACTCATTGCCAAATAGTTTTCTAAGAAAATCTCTGTATTCTTCTTGATAAGGCAAGAACCACCCCTTGTTCGTTTGAGTCACAAAAGCAATCCCTTTAAGTTGTGCATTGTGTGTGTCTAATGAGTCGGTTTCGGTATCAAAAGCGAATAATTGGCTTTCTTCAATTGCCTGAGCTAAAGCTTCTTTTTCTTTTTGAGTTTTGATTAAAATATATTGAGCCGGGATGTCTTTTAATGTTTTGAAACTATGGGTGCTTTCAGAAAGCAGTTCAGTTTGCTGAGACGTAGGTGAGGCCTTAGAATCAGACTCAGATTGAAGTGTGAAATTGTCTTCATTCTCTTTTTTAATCTGAAAACTTTCGCCAAATAATCGGCGACCCAGTGTTCGGAATTCTAATTCGGAAAATAGGCTTTCCAGTTGCTCCTGAGAGGGGTCATTTAAAGTATATTCGTCCCAATTATAAATGACGGGTACTTGTATATTGATGGTAGCTAATTCTTTTGAAAGTTTAGCTTGTTCAGAAAAGCTTTCTAGTTGTTCTTTTTGCTTACCTTTAAGTTCACCAGTATGATCAAGTAAGTTTTCAATGTCACCATAACTGGCTAATAATTTAGCAGCGGTTTTTGGGCCGATTCCTGGAACGCCCGGGATATTATCGGACACATCACCACATAAGCCTAACATATCTATCACTTGTTCAGTGGTTTGAATGTTCCATTTTTCAAGTATTTCGCTTATCCCCCAAATTTCCGCACCATCGCCTTTTCTTGAAGGACGATACATCTTTATTTTTTCTGTAACCAGTTGGCCAAAGTCTTTGTCTGGTGTGACCATATAAATGGAATCAAAGCCTTCCGCTTCTGCTTTATGAGCAAGTGTACCTATGATATCATCCGCTTCATAGCCATCCATTTTAATAATGGGTATATTGAAACCCTCAGCGATTGTTTCAATATAGGGTAGGGCAATGCTTAAATCCTCAGGCATGGCCTCACGATTCGCTTTATATTCTGGGTGCAGTTCGTGTCGTGCGGTGGGTGCTGAAGTATCAAAGGCAATGGCTAAGTGTGTTGGCTGTTGCTTTTGAATTAAATCGATCAGCGTTGCGGTGAATCCATAAGCCGCAGAAGTATTCATACCCTTTGAATTAAAAATTGGACTGCGTATCAAGGCGAAGTGAGCACGATAAGCCAGTGCCATGCCGTCCAATAAAAATAACTTTTTCATAAATGGGTCGTTTTTTAATATTAA
>WTIG01000142.1:0-3103 GCA_011522825.1 Puniceicoccaceae bacterium | reverse complement strand
ATTAAGAATTATGCTTTTCTAGAAGGGATTTTAAATAAATTAAGCCATCGGTTTCATTATCAAAAGTCCCGTCCAGTTGTGCTTCAAAGCATTCTTTAAGTAGAGTTTTAAAAATGGGACCTGGTTCTAAATTTTCTGCGAGCAAATGTCTACCCAGAATAATGGGTTTCGGAGCACTTGCTTGTAATTCTAAATGGTGAGAGCGTTCTGCTAGCCAATCACTGACGGGATCTTCAGTCACTTTAAGCGGTGGTCTACCCAGTTGATCTGCTTGAAATACTCGAATTAATCGATCGATACGTTTCACCTTATTGGCCAATCGACGAATCGCTGAGTCCCCGGAATTATTTGTGTATAAATTATGAGGTCGCATATGTTCGGAGACGAGTGGTAGTACCTCATCAAAAACTTTTTTTTGCTCAGTCATTCTCGCTAAAAATGCTTTAGCGATACCAACGCCTTCGACATCATGTTGCGGGCTTCGAATTCTACCATCTTTGCCTCGTGCAGTCGTCTTAGGTTTGCCCATGTCATGACAAAGCGTAGCTAAGCCGACTATTAAATCTTCCCAATCATCGCCTATTCTATTTTTTGAAAATGCATCCATGCAATGTTTAGTGTGTTCCCAAACGTTTCCTTCTGGGTGCCATTCAGGGTCTTGTTCGCATTCAGTGAGTGCAGATAGTTCTGGGAAATAAGAAAGCCATTCACAGTCCTCTAAAAACTGAAGCCCTAGCGAAATTGTGTGACCTTTGAGTAAGAGCTTTTTCCATTCTTCCCAGATGCGTTCTTTGGGGATTTCAAGTGGCGTGAGAGATTGGCAAAGCTTTAGGGTATCGGGACTCACGGAGAGGTTAAAGCGCGCGACGAATTGCATGGCTCTTAAGACCCTTAGAGGATCTTCACTAAATGCTGGAGAAATATGCCTTAGGTGTTTGTTCGATAAATCATCTATTCCATTATAAGGATCATAAAGAACTTCTTTAACCAGATCGTAGCTTATAGCATTTATGGTAAAGTCTCTACGAAGGGCTGCATCCTTTGGGTGCATGTATGGATCTCCAGTAATTTTAAAGTCCGTATGCCTTAGCCCAGTTTTCGATTCTTTGCGTGGTAGACTGACATCTATGGAATAGCCCTTGAGTAAAAAAACGCCAAAATTTTTACCAACGGTATCGATTTTGAAATGTTTAGCCAATACCGATTCAATCGTTTCAGGAGGCAGCTTGTAGATTTCTATATCAATATCTTTTGGCGAAAGTCCAAGAAGACTATCTCGCACACAGCCACCGACTAGGTAAATATCTGCACCCTCTTTTTTGAATAATTGAGTGATTTGCTTTACAGCGGATTTTTGATCGTCTGAAAATTGTTCTAAAAGCTTCACGATGGATTAGCGGACAGTCGGATCACCCCAATTTAATTTATCTCGAACAATTGAAAAATGCGTGTTGGATTTGTTGCGGATAAGAGGAAATCGTTCTTTGGCTAGTTGGATGCTGATCGAACTCAAGTTGTCTTTTTCAAAATGTTTTTTGCCATCGATTGAGACTAAAGGGGCTTCTGGTAAATCATGAAATGAAACTTCAATAGGTGTTTTTGTATCAAAGATCACGGAACGATTCCCAAGTGTATGTGGACAGATTGGAGTCATTGCAATCGCTTCTACATTTGGACTTATGATAGGTCCTCCTGCAGAAAGGTTATAAGCAGTCGATCCCGTGGGTGTGGCGAATATGAGTCCGTCACAATGGTATTCAGAAACAAGTCTTTGTTCTGATTTTACTTTTAGGCGAATCAATCCTCGGTTTTCACCTTCTTTAATAACTAGGTCGTTTAAGGCTAAGGCGGTTTCGCCGGTGTTTGATTGGCAATGGAGAATAGAGCGTTCCTCAACAGAATAATCTCCATCTAGAATGGAAGCGAAATCTTTGATCAGCTGATCTGGATTGTAAGTAGCGAGAAAGCCGAGTTTCCCTAGATTAACTCCTAGTACTTTAGTCTGGCTGTGGATAGAAGCATCCAGAACACCGAGCAAAGTGCCATCACCACCAATAACACAACATAAATCAACGTCCTTTAAGCAATCGCTCTCTAAGGGGTGTTGTGTGATAAATTGAGTCTGCTTTCCTTGAGCCTGTGCTATATTAGCGAGTGCCTCAGCTGTGGACTGAGCTTCCGGTTTTGATAAATTAATAACAAATGCTATGCTTTGTATGGGAGTCATTAAATACAAAAGTGTTAGTTATTGTTCAGTTGTGACAATACATGATTTTGTCAAACCAACAAGAAATTCTTTATTTCCGTCTGTGCCTTTTATCGGTGAATCGATATGGCCAATAATTTCTGATTGGGGCAGGGAATCTTTACAAAAGCTGAGGAGGTCTTCTAAAATTCTCTGGTGTATTTCAGGGTTTTTAATGATTCCTTTTCCAGCATCGACTTCATGTTTCTCTGCTTCAAATTGTGGCTTTATTAAAGCGATAAGAATACCTTTTTCATTCAACACATTCCAAACAGCTGGAAGGATTTTTTTTAATGATATAAAGGAGAGGTCCATGACAATTCTTGGGTACCCATCATGGGGTAAGTCACTAGCCTTTAAATAGCGTGCATTATATTTCTCAATATTGATAACCCTAGCATCTTGAATTAACTTATTATGTAGTTGAGCACGACCGACATCAATACAAGTGACGTGCTGAGCACCATTTTGTAGGCAGCAATCTGTGAAACCCCCCGTTGAAGCCCCTACATCTAAAACAAGGCAATCTTGCATCGTTATAGAAAATTCTTGAATGAAGCCTGCAAGTTTTTCACCACCACGACTGACAAAGCGTGGGGGTTCAATGACTCGTATAGGGGCGTCGTGTACGACCATTTGGCCTGGCTTATCTAATCTTTGAGTTTCTTGCATAACCTTCCCAGCAAGGATTAAAGCCTTTGCCCTAGAGCGTGAGTCTACTAAATTGTTGGCGACTAACCACTCATCTAATCGAATTTTATTCTTCTTTGTCACGGTCTTAAGTTTTCTGGATTCTGGGAGGCGGTTGATTTCTATGCAGACTTGGTGCTTGCAGTATTTTGGTAAATTTCAATTTAT
>WTIG01000213.1 GCA_011522825.1 Puniceicoccaceae bacterium | reverse complement strand
TTTTGAACCCCATGTGTCTTCATCCGAAATGGGAAATGAAACGGTTTTTCTAAAAAAGTGAATGAAGCGGACCCTAATTGATCCAATGCTTCAATTAGCCCTTTCATAGGGCGGTCTCGCATTTGAGAATCGCCATCCAAGGTATAGTCTCCTTCATTTTGAAGGGCGAGCAAAGCGGTGATAAAGCGTGCAGCAGTTCCAGCATTACCGACATCAATAGACGCAGTTTTATTAGGAATACTTCCAGCTTGTCCCTTTATTTTAATAATGGCTGCTTCCTCATCAGTTGAAATGTCAAACCCTAGTTGGCGAAGGGCTTCGATCATAATTAAAGTATCTCTGCTGAATAAAGCTCCATCAAGTGTGACTGCCCCTTCGCAAAGTGCCGAAATAATTAATGCACGATTTGTAATACTCTTAGAGCCAGGAAGTGACAAGGTACCCGATAGGGGTCTTTCAAATGGTAATATGGCTAAAGGTGATCTCACAGTATAATTCGTTGGGCAATAAGTTAGCCACTATTTAGATTTTTCAATGGTTTTTCTGACTAATTGGCCATCCTGCAGAATTTTATGCAAACCATCAAGGTCTTCTTCGGCTAGGCTACTTTTGAGTGCCTTAAGGGTTTGTTCAAATTGATCGATTGCTTTAAGAATTTGGTCAGAATTTTGAGCAATGATTGATTGCCATAAAGTTGGGCTACCTCCTGCAACTCGAGTCGTGTCTTTTAGCCCACCACCTGCGAAAGAGAATTGATTGTTAGGGATATTTGAAAGTGAAGCGGCTAGGGCGGAAGCAACAATATGAGGCAAATGGCTGATTTTTGCTATCAGAGAATCATGGTTTTCGGGCGACATATGCGTGGGATTCATTTCAAGCTGCGACCAAAATTGAGTGACTTTTTCTAATGCGAGTGCATCGGTGCATTCATTTGGGGTGATGATGCAAGTGGCTTGTTTTAATAGCTCTACACGAGCATGCTCCATTCCGCTTTTTTCAGAGCCAGCCATTGGATGAGAGCCAATAAATTGAAAAGAGGCATTCCTTGTAATAGTCTTAGCTTGCGTACAAATGCTTTCCTTAACACTGCCCACATCTGTGACAATTGTGTTGGGGTTTAAATGTGGGGTTATTGTTTTAAGAATTGGAATGATTGTATCAACTGGGGTACACAATATAACAAAGTCAGAATTTTTAACGGCTCCTTCTAACGATTCATGGACGTGATCGCACCAATTATTTTTTAGGCAAGTGGCACGTTTGTCTTCATTGCGTGCCCATAAATGGATTTCTTTAGCCAATTTTTTTTGATGAACAGACATCGCAATAGAAGCTCCAAGTAGCCCAGGTCCAATGATGCTTAGTGAATTATACATAATTTAGAGAACTAAACTGTCTTTTGCCGAAGCGCAATAAGTGATTTTTTCATTTCTTTTACTTGAATGAAATAAACATAGCTTTATTTTTAAGCCTCTGTTATGTAAATCCACACATTTTATGTCTTTTGAAAAAATTTTCGCTTTAATTTTAATACCTATCGCTTTAATAGGGTTCTTTGTTTTTTTGATAATTTCAGGGCCTAAGAAAATCGATTACAGTTCCCGAGAATCTTACAGCGATACAATGGAAATTTCGGAAGCAGTAGAGGCCATGCGATTAAAAAGCTTTGAATCAGAGGGGCAATTTGAAGAACTCGTGTCTTTAAGAAGAGCGACAAAAGAAGATGCTGTGTTATTATTAGAAGCTATTGAATTTCAAGAGTCTTACGTAAAGAGACTCCCTTACCATAGCGAGTCAGCAAAACAGCGCTTAAATTATTTAAAGCAACGATACGATCAAGTGCTATCGGAGGAAGTTTATCAATTAAGCTTAGATAAAGAAACCTTGAGTCAAAATCTTTACGATGCTGCAGATTATGCGGGTGCAATTGGGGCGATAGAGGAGGCGATTGCTTTGCAAAGGGAAATCAATGAATCCTATTCACTAAGCACTTTGTTTGACGTTAATCGCATGGCAAAGTTAAACCGAAGATTGGCTTATTTAAATGCTTATCCTTTATATCAAGAGATTCTTGAATATGAAACAAAGGTTGAAGCACTAAAGAATGAAGAAAAGTGGATTGTCGCTGCAGACTTGCTGACGGAGGTTATTGAAAAACAGTTATATTTAAATTCTGAATACCGCAGTTCGGATCTCGCCGATGGTCTAAAGCTTAATGCTCTAAAGTTTAAGCAAATTAAGTATCGAAGCACGCCACTGTATCAGCAAATAAATGATTTAGAAAATAAAGCAGATGCTTTAGTCGAAGCAGGAGACCATTCAGCAGCAGCAGCTTATTATGAAGAAGCAACGCAATTTCAAGATGAACTGAATGTATCTTTCCCAGATAGCCCTTACAGTTTAATTGATAGAGTGAATGAGTTGAGAAGAAAGAATCAAACGGCTGCGAGTTATCAATTAGGTGAGCTGATCAACACCTTAAATTTTGAGATAGACAATGACTTGAGGCGAAGAAAGTTGTTACTTGCAAAAGATAAGATTTTGAGAATAGCAGATGCTTTACAAAGAATGGACGAGGAATTTCCTTTCAGTTCATACAACGATGACAGTATAAAATTAAAAATTAAATTCCTTAACCTTATACGAAATGACATTGAGCTCGTTCAGGATCGGATTTATGATAATTTAATCTCTGTTCCAGATGAACCTGGTATAAGAATGTTGAAAACTGAAGTGTCTCAGGCTCTCTATTCTACAATTGTCGGATATAATCCGAGTCGTTTTGTTGGAGACCTGAAACCAGTTGAATCCGTTAGTTGGAATGAAGCGAATGCTTTCTGTGAACGCTTAACGTGGATAATGGGCTTAAGGGTGCGACTGCCCAAAGAGCATGAATTCCGTTCCGCAATCGGAGCACTTCGCTACATAAAGCTTGAAAAATATGTTGTCTCAAATGCGGACGAAGGAAAGTTGACGAATCTGGCAAGCAAAGAACCGTTAGGTGATGGGTTTTACGATTTATTAGGAAATGTGAGCGAATGGCTTTTTAGTGATGGGGTTTTTGAAAATGAGTCAGTGAAACATATTGGGGGTCATTTCAATGATCGAGTGAACACCATCTATTCGGTCCCAATAAGAACAGTGAATCGAAATGAGCGCAGTCGCCTAATTGGCTTTCGATTTGTTGTTGAGTAAGCAATTTATTATTCTATTATAGACTTATGCAAATAAAGCTAGATAAGCATGGCTTCACCTTAATCGAATTCTTTTTATCGATTGTTGCCTTGTTTCTGCTCTTGATTATCACCTACCCAATTTTGCAGGAATTAACTGAGCGGACCCAAATAAGTCAGATTAAAGAGAACTTAAGCCAAATTCGCAATTACTCCGATCAGTATTTTGAAGAACATGCCACAAATTCCGTCAGCCTTTATGAGTTCATTGGTCCAAGAAAAGTGATTCCAGAGTTAGAAATTATAGCTGATGAGGAATACCCAGA
>WTIG01000184.1 GCA_011522825.1 Puniceicoccaceae bacterium | reverse complement strand
ATCGAGCTTAGATAAATATTCGTGAGTTTTCGCAATATTTGGAGTGCCTTTGCCTTGTTCAGTTCCGATGGTGAGTAAGCCAACTCTAGGTTGTTTAATATTTAAGCGAGCTTGTGCATAATGTTTTCCAAGAATGGCATTATGCATTAAATTTGTAGGATCTGCCTCGGGATTTGCCCCAACATCTAAAAAAACAAATGGATCTTTTTTACTGGGTATAATCGCAGCGAGTGCAGGACGGCCAATGCCTTCAATCGGGCGTAATCGAATGGTGCCTCCGGCCATCATCGCACCTGTATTTCCGCAACTTACCATTGCATCAGCTTCGTTATTCTTCACCAATTCAATGGCTTTAAGCATGGAAGAATCTTTTTTCTTCTTTAGTGCAAGGATTGGTTTTTCGTCCATCCCAATGACTTCACTTGCATCTAAGATTCGAATGCAGTCAGTTTGAATTTCTTTTTCTTTAACAGAAATTAATCGTTCAAGTAATTTCTTGCGACCGACTAAAATAAGGTCTGAGCGTAAGGTATTTTTGCTCTTAAGATACATCAAGGCACGAATAAACTCTGTCGGGCCTTTGTCGCTACCCATCGCATCCACGGCAATGGTGCATTTGGGATTTTTTTTGCTCATCATTGGATGAGTGGAGTTATTAATTAGACCTCAACGTCTAAAACTTGACGACCTCTGTATGAGCCATTAGCTGGGTTAACGCAATGTGGGCGATGCATAGTGCCATCTTGCGGATCTTTAGCGAGATGCGGTAATTTAAATTGAACTGAACCACGACGTTTGCGGCTTCTTTGTTTAGACTGTTTGCGTTTGGGCTGTGCCATAATCAGGAATTGTTTAAAATTAAGAGAACACCATAAAACGGTTTGTTGTGGGTTCGTCAAGCTTGCTTTAATGAATTAAATTTTTGGCAAAAATATCAGAATAATGGCAAAAGATAGGGCTATTCGGTACCAAGCAAATGGGGCAAGGCCATAGCGAGTTAAACAATTGACTAAAAATCGAATGGCATAAATTGCTGAAATGAAAGCGACTAAGATGCCTATGAGCATGGGTTGAATGTCCAGTGTTTGTGTAAGCATGGCTCCATCGGTTAGCACTTTATATGCTGAAGCGGCTGATAAAGTGATCAAGCCGAGTAAAAAGCTGAATTCTGCAGCTTTTTTTGGAGTTAGCCCGACCCAATAACCACCGATTATGGTAACCATAGAGCGACTCATACCAGGCCATAGGGCGAGACATTGGGCTAATCCTACAGAAAAGGCTTGTTTGAAATTGAGCTGATCAAGGGCCTCTAGTTCAAATTGTGGCTGATTGTTCGGGGCATTTTTTCGTCTTCTTTCTGTAATAAGCATAACGATTGCACCGAGAAACAATGCCAGGGCAATGGCGATAAGATTATCACCTAATTGTTGTTCGATCCAGTCATTGAGAGCCAGTCCAATGACTGCAGCCGGTAAAAAAGCGACGATCAAGAGGAGTCCGAGTTTTCGTCCTTTAGGATTTTTTCCAAAGAATCCCATGAGTATCTCCAAAATGGTTTTCCAATATAAATAAAGAACGGCAAGGATGGCACCAGCTTGTATGATAATAATGTAAGCAAATGCAGCTTCTTTTAAGCTGTATTCATCGCTGATGGGGATATCTGAATTAAGACCTAATAGCTCATTGCTTATCAGCAAATGCCCTGTTGATGATATGGGTAAATATTCAGTGATTCCTTCAACAAGACCGAGTAGGATGCAATCAATATAACTTAGGTATTCAGAAGCTTGTTCATTTTGTCGAATAGGCTCGTTGCTTTCTGAAAGTGTATTTGCGTGGGGTTCAGCATGGATGAAAGATACCATATTTAAAGAGACAAACAGAAGAAGAATAAGTATTTGGGTAAAATTTTTCATACGGAAAGGCTTATGCATTTGGTATCTTTAAGAAGGAAATACAGGGTATGATTTTGTTAGAAGTTGTCCATTTTGAGCTTGTCGTTTTTTTAGGCATCCCTCCAATAGTAGTGTGGAAAATTTATTCGAAAGTACAGAAAAACTGAAAAATGGTTTAAGTTTGCATAGAGACGAAGCAGAAAAAGCGGCAGAATTATTAGGTTATGAATCAATTTCTGACGAAGAAAAGATAAATTTTTTAAAAGCCTTAGCGATTAAAGGAGAAACAGCTGAAGAGGTTTCTGCATTTGCTTCTGTATTTCGTAAATTAGCGATCGATCCAGAAGTATCCGATTTTGCTGAAAGGGGTATAGATGTTTGTGGAACAGGAGGTGATGGTTTTGGTACGTTTAATATTTCAACAACCGTGGGCTTTATTTTGGCAGCAGCTGGAGTACCCGTTTTGAAACATGGTAATCGATCGATTACTTCTCAATGTGGCAGTGCAGACTTAATGGAAGCGATTGGAATTCAATTGATGGTGGATGTGTCTGTTCATCGTCGTGCACTTGAAGCCTTGAATTTTACATTTTTCTTCGCTCCCGCTTTTCATCCAGTGTTTAAGGCGATTATGCCAGCTCGAAAAGCCTTAGCCGAAGAAGGTCAGAAAACCATTTTTAATTTACTAGGGCCGATGATCAATCCGGCCCAACCAAAACATCAACTAATGGGCGTTTATTCTAGATCATGGATCGATCCTATTGCTGAAGCTATGGGCGCTTTGAAACTGAATGGTGGCATGATTGTTCATGGAGTGCCTGTACCAAATAGTGCACTAGATGAGTTAAGTTGTGCAGGTGAGAATTATTATCGGGGTTTCGGTGCCTTGTCAGACCATTCAGGCGTTTTAGATTTAGCGACTGCTGGATTAAGCAAGTGTGATGCAGAGGACTTAAAAGGTGGTTCAGTGGATGAAAATGTGGCGATGCTTTTTGATTTTGCTAATAACAAAGGTTGTGAAATAAAGCGGGGATTACGCGATAGTATTTATTTAAATGTTGCGGCAGGTTTTTTGTCTGTTGGCAAAGTGTCTAATCTTCGAGATGGTGTACATTTGGCGAAAAAAATTGTTGAAGAGGGGCAGCTTCTTGAGTGGTTAAAACAGGTAAAAGCATTTTATTCTGACATCTAATAGTTGTTTAAATTTGTGAACAAAAGATGATTTAGTTTTGGTTTATGGGAAAATATTTTGGGACAGATGGTATTCGTGGACGTTTTAGTGATTTTCCAATGACAGATACTTTTGCCTATCGTCTTTCATTAGCCTTAGCTAAATTTTTGCAAGCGAACTCAGATCAGTCGACTGGGCAATTAGCACCGATTATCATTGGTCGGGATACGCGATCTAGTGGTTTAGTACTGGAGCGTGCAATGCGTAAAGGGTTTGAGGCTAGCGGACTATCGGTTATTTTTTTAGGTGTAGCTCCAACTCCATCAGTGGCATTAGGCGTTTTGAAGTATAAGGCTTGTTTGGGTATTGCGCTAACGGCTTCACACAACCCTGCTACGGATAACGGTATCAAATTATTTAACCATAAGGGTGAAAAGTTCAGCCTTTCGATTGAAGAAAGTA
>WTIG01000139.1 GCA_011522825.1 Puniceicoccaceae bacterium | reverse complement strand
GTCGTTGAGGTGTCCATCCAAATAGGAGAGTGAGGGCGGCTCAAACAAGGTTTTATTTGGTCAGATATTAATTCGTTTGGATTCAATTGACCGATTACTTTAAACCAATTTGAATTTAGATATACAGAACCATGTTGTTGGCCAGCTCCTGAAATAGCTTTTACTTTACTAAGATTACATAAATCTTTCAGCTCTTTAAATAGTAAGTCAATCGCCTCCAACCACATCAATGGGTTGGAATATACCTCATTTTGGGATTCTCCATTAAAAAAACCATTTGGTGAATTGAAGTGCGGTAATCTATCTTCGAAATTTAATGAATGTTCACAAACAACAAAATCACTATCTAAATCAATGACGATTGCCGACATACTTTGTGTCGAGCTATCAATGCCTAAAGAATAAGCCATGCTTTTAGATGTATTCGTTGATTAAATTTTCGAGCATTTCCTGCTGGCCACTTGCAATCTTGGGCTCGCTTTGGCTGAGTGCGTACTTTTCTAAACTTTCAAAATCAACTTTTCCTGATTCAATATCTGCTCCAATACCAGAGTCAAATGTGGCATAGCGTTCTTTTACGAAATTGGATAGGCGACCATCTTGACGGATTGCATGTGCAATTTTTAATCCACGAGCAAAAGCATCCATTCCTCCAATATGGGCATGTATAAGATCAATCGGATCATGTGATTCTCTCCGTCTCTTGGCGTCAAAATTTAATCCACCCGTTTTAAAGCCTCCCATTTCAAGAACTTTAAGCATTACTTGAGTGGTTAGATAAATATCTGTAGGAAATTGATCGGTGTCCCAACCAATAAGTTCATCTCCTTGGTTCGCATCGATACTACCAAGGCGGTTGGCATTGAGTGCAACGGTTAATTCATGCTCCATTGTATGGCCAGCTAATGTTGCATGATTGGTTTCGATGTTTAGATAAAAGTGATCGAGTAAGTTGTATTCTCTCAAGAAATTTAAGCAGGCTGCTGAATCTGAGTCATATTGGTGAGTCGAAGGTTCTCTAGGCTTTGGTTCTATATAAAAAGGGCCTTCAAAACCAATTTTTTTTGCATGGTCAACAGCCATATGTAAAAATTGTGCTAAGTGATCTAGCTCTCTTTTCATATTGGTGTTTAAGAGCGTTGCGTATCCCTCACGGCCACCCCAAAAGGTGTATCCGAGACCGTCGAGTTCATTTGTGCATTCAAGTGCTTTTTTTACCTGTGCAGCAGCATAAGCATAAACATTTGCATTGGGAGTCGTTGCCCCTCCTTGAGAATACCTTGGATGAGAAAATAGGCATGCAGTTCCCCAGAGTAATTGTACGCCTGTTTCTTTTTGTTTCTCCTTTAGCTTCGCTACAACGGAATCAAGTGCTTTATTTGATTCAGAAAGGTTATTGAGTTCAGGAGCTATATCTCGATCGTGCCAGCAATAATAATCAATGCCCATTTTATCCAAAAATTCAAAAAATACATCAACTCGATTTAGAGCATTTTCGGTGGAATTAGTCCCATCATCCCAAGGCATTAAAGCCGTTCCTTCACCAAATGGGTCTGCAAGTGCATTTCTCATTACGTGCCAATAAGGGGCAGCAAAACGTAAATGTTCTTTCATTTTTTTACCACCAATGAGTGAATTTGCATCGTAATGTTTAAAGGCAAAGGGGTTTTTTGAATCAGCACCTTCGTACTGAATTTTAGGGCATTTAAAGTATTCCATAATGTTTGTTTATTGCTAGTAAGATTAGTGAATTTTACTTTTATTTTCAACAAACACTAATGAAGGTTTAATCCTTTTTAATGAAACTGCTTTATGGGCTTTAAAACGAGTACAGATTCTTGAATATGCAACAGCGAATCTTCTAGTTCTTTACTAAGCAATATTCGTTTAAAACAAAAAAATGGCACACCCGAGAGGAGTCGAACCCCTAACCTCCTGATCCGTAGTCAGGCGCTCTATCCAATTGAGCTACGGGTGCACTGTAAAGATTCATATAAAGACAAACCTTTTAAAGAATTCAAGCAGAACTTTTAAGATTTAAAGAAATAAACCATTAAAACGGCTATGAAACCCAGTAAGAGGGTGATCCACCACAGGAGTTTTGCCCATTCTGGCTTTCGATTAATGAAAGCGACTAGGCTGCCTAATAGGAGCCAGATAATCATTTTCACAATAATCCAAGTCGATGTGTAGCTGTAGCCCAATTTTGCTATGAGGCCAAAGCCTGCCACTAGAAGCAGTGTTAAGCCGATACCACTTGTGATGGCTCCAAGCTTTTTAACTCCAGGATTTTCGGCTTTTGAAAGGGCAAGTCCAATGAGAGAACCGTATCCAATGAACACCATGAGTATTCCTGTGATATGTAGTAAACTGTAAAAATTTGCTGGCATATCTAAATCATTATAAAAAATTAGGGACAATCAAGATTTAAGTGCCAGATTGGCGAAGCTTGATTGTCCCTGTAGGGGTATTATATTTTAATATTAAGATTTATATATCTTTAACTCGCTTTGGGAATAAAAGATGGGATGTCGATAGGGTGTGGGCTTTTTCGTTTAGAGCGTTGAAGTCGGGCCCGTCTTCGCATCATTCGATCGAGTTTCAAAACCATTTGATCGATTGATTTATAAAGGTCATTTGAAGCGGCGGATACTATATGGTCATTGCCTCTGACTTCTAGATGCCCTTTAGCGATATATTCTTTTTGGTGAGACGATTGGTGTGGGTCGTATTCGGCCTCAACTCGCATTCGTATTATGTGTTCATTATGCTCAAAAAGTTTTTCAGTTTTTTCTCTAATAATTGTTTTAATAGAGCTAGTTAGCTCTAGATTGTTACCTGTCATGATAAGTTTGACCTGATTTTTCATAATACTTTTGGTTTGTAATTAATTAGTTGGGATAAGCGGTTGAAGTGATTACAGTTAGAGGGTGCGAATAAACGTCTGTTTTTAATCACAGGTAAAACACCTTTGTTAGGGATGAATGCAGTACTGGAGCTAACGGGGGTTCTCTTGCTCCACAAGTAGATGTTTGACTCATTGGGTAAGACAGTGAGTATCTTATCGGCAACCACTAAGCTTAATGTTTTCAACCTAAATTGTATATTAATTTAATATCTTAACTTTGGCAATACCCTTATTGTAAAAAACGCTTATTTTTATGAAAAAAAACGACCCATATGGCCCAAATGCACCTTTAGTGGATATGACGGTCTTTCCTTCTTGGATTGTTTTTGAAGATGATGATTTGTTGATATTGAATAAGCCAGGATGGCTAGTGTGTCATCCTTCGAAGGATGGCTTGCTCTCAAGTTTAGTAGGGGCGGTACGAATGTACACGAATTTAGATAAATTACACCTAGTGGCACGCTTAGACCGAGAAACCAGCGGCTTGGTTATTATCGCAAAACGGCCCTCAGTCGCTCGAAAATTTCAGATGGCGATTCAAGAGCGTAAGGTGGGGAAAGAGTATTTGGCTATTTTAGAAGGTGGTCTTGAGAAGGGTATAGAAGTGAACCAAAGCATTGCCCATCGGCCCAATGGATTAGTTAAAATTAAAAATCATGTCAGTGATGATCGTACGGCTAAATCC
>WTIG01000089.1 GCA_011522825.1 Puniceicoccaceae bacterium | reverse complement strand
GTGAAGGCTGTACACACAAATATGGAGTTAGCCGAAGGTTTAACTTTAGATTAAACACTTACCTTTTTTTAATAAGAACCTTTCTTATTTCTATATTCTAGAATTTCACATATAGCAGGATAAACTTTTATCATGCAATTCAACGTTTCGAATTTTTTATCGACCCAAGCTAAGAAAAACCCTGAGGCTAATGCTGTTATTTTTTCGTATAAGCCTAATTTTTGGACTCCTAAAAGTTATTCGAATTTAAGTTTTAGAGAGTTAGATGCGATGGTCGATGCACTTGTGCATCAATTTTTATTCATGGGAGTGGAACGTGGCACTCGTGTTTTGCTGATGGTGAAACCTGGCTTAGACCTTATTCAAATTGTTTTTGCTTTATTAAAGCTAGGAGCAGTGCCAGTGGTGATCGATCCGGGTATGGGCCTTGGGCGTTTTTTTGAATGTGCAAAACAATCAAAGGTTGGTGCGATTATTGGCGGTACGGCTGCTATTACTCTGGCAAAATGGTTTCTGCGAACAAATGAATGCGCCAAGAATGCAATCACCATAAATGCACAATTTAAACGTAGGGTTAAAAAGCATCTAGGAGCCAATCAATATGATGCCTTTGAGGCTCAGGCTGATGATTTAGCTGCGGTCATGTTCACTTCGGGCTCTACGGGAAAAGCAAAGGGTGTCTGTTATACCCACAGAATGTTTTATGCGCAGATTCAATTAATTCAAGAAGAGTACAAAATAGAGCCGGGTGAAGTGGATTTGCCAATGTTAGCCGTGTTTGCTTTGTTTAATCCTGCCTTAGGAATGTGTACAGTCGTCCCTGAGATGAATCCTAGCCGACCTTCGAAAATAAATCCCAAAAAAATTGTTGATAGTATTTTAAAAAACCAAGTTACCAATAGCTTTGGCTCACCCGTTATTTGGTCGATAATTCTCAAATATTGTCAGTCAGAACAAATCATGCTTCCGTCATTAAAACGAGTGATTATGGCAGGTGCACCAGCACCACAATCATTGTTAGAGCAACTGAAAGAATATATGCCTAATGGTGAGATCTTTACCCCTTATGGGGCAACGGAAGCTTTGCCCGTAAGTTCGCTGTCGGCAACAGAGATTATTGAAAAGCAGGTCGGTGGATTAGCTAACGGGCGCAAAGGAAATTGCGTAGGTCGGGCCATGCCAAATATAAGCATACAAGTTATTGAACCGGAAGAGGGTGTGATCCCTACGATTGCAAACGTGAAACAATGTGCGACTGGTGTGATCGGAGAAATTATAGTATCGGGACCGACAGTGACTCAAAGGTATGACGAATTACCGAGCGCAACCAAATTATCCAAGATAGAGGATAAGGGTTTTTTCTGGCATCGCATGGGAGATATGGGCTGGATGGATGAGGCTGGCTTTTTATGGTTTTGCGGGCGAAAAGCAGAAAGGGTAACAACCGATGAAGGTATCTTGGAGACCGTTTGTTGCGAAGCTATTTTCAACCAGTTAGATTCTGTTTCAAGAAGTGCTTTGATTGATTTAGGGCAGGGAAGAGCAGGTATTGTTATCGAACCTGAGGCAGATTGCTATCCCCAAACTCAGGATGCCGTTGAATCCTTTAAAAAGAAATTAAGAGACTGTGCTTTAGGCGATCCTCTAACCGCTTCAATTCAGGATTTCTTTTTCCGAAAAGCATTTCCTGTTGATGTCAGGCATAATGCAAAAATACACCGATTGAGTCTTGCTAAAGCAATCAGGGAAGAACTGAAACTCGGTGGTTAGAAAACAATTGATTACTCAGCGTCTTCTTTTTTTCGTTTCATTTGATCCGATAAAACGAGCATGAACATATTGCAAGCGAACCAAAATGTAGTGGCAATGGGTACAGCAGCAAAACACGCTTGGATTTGAGCAATTGTAGGATCAGGCGAAAATGTAAATGGTTTAAGTATGATTGACATTAAAACGAATACGCCGATGCTCAAAATAATTCCGATCAAAATTTGAGTTTTGCTAAGCAATTTTTGGTACTGAAGTTGTCTCATACCGAAACTGAAGTTGACTATCTCTAATCTGTCAAAGCGAAATTCATGAATTATATTTAAAATTAAGCTCTTGAAATAAAAACAAATCCCGTTCATCTATTATAATTCAACATTTTAAACATGAGTGCACTATTTATCAGTCTATTAACTTTAGTTCTAATATTAATTTCTGTCTTTGTCGTTTTTTTAGTTTTGATGCAAAAAAGCCAAAGCGGAGGTATGGGTTCGGCTTTTGGTGGAGGCATGGCTGAGTCAGCGTTTGGTTCGGACACCTCTAATGTGTTAACTAGAGCAACCATTTACACAACGATTGCATTTTTCATCATCGCATTGATTTTGTATCTCATGTACCAAACCAACGCATCCGATCAAGAAATTGGCCTGGATGTTGAGTCAATCACTCCGATTGTTGAAGCTTCCTCTACTGAAGAAAGTGCGGAAAGCAAAGCTGAATAATTTAGCGTTTAGCCAAATGAATTATGTGCAAGGTAAGTGATTGTTTTCGAATCACTTTTATCTTAGTATTCTACGTGTTTTTATTTTTGAATACTGCTCAGGCATTGAGTATACATTCAAAAAAAACATCAGAAGCCTCTAGGTTTTTGAAACCCTTATCGCCTGAAGAAGCCAATGCTCAAATTGTCTTGCTTCGATCACAACAACAAATCGAATCCTGTAAAATTTTATTTGATTTTGTTCATCGAACTGAAGGAAATGTACAAGCAACAAAAACCCAAGGGGTTTTATTGATTGATTCAAAGGATCAGCAAATTTTAAAACGATTATTTCTTATCGATGAGCAAGGAGAGGTGCTGATTGATTATATTTTTCACGAAGGTAATGCCAGTCAGGTATGGAAGCGAGTTGGTTCGCATGGCACATTTTCTGAGTTAGAGAATGAGGAATTATTTTTGCCATTATTTGAAGGTATTTTATTTAGACCTGTAGATGTATTAATGCCTTACATACATTGGGGAAAGTATACTTATGAAGGTCTCAAAGCTTATGGAATAAATAGTGTAGTGCATGATTACCTATTCAGTGCAGAAAACAAACCCAGCTTTTTATCTCAAGGTATTTTATCCGTACGATTATCCATTGATTCTAAATATAATAGTGTACGAAAAATAGAATATTTAAACGAAACAGAGGTCTTAAATCAGTTGCAGATTTCTGGAGTTAAAAAATTTGAGAGCCTATGGATTATCAGTCGTTTGGTTTTTAAAGAAAAAAATAATAAAACAATTTTTAGGGTTAGTGAAGCAGCAATTTTTAAGACGGATAATCAGTCACTTTTTTTCAATCCAAGTCATAAAGAAAATATCAGTAAGGATCTTTTTTTTTGATGAATCATAAGCGTATTTTCTAACGCAATTTTATATTGACGCAATTAGGACTTATTCATAATTCATATACATAACTTTGCTTTATATTTTGTTCTTTCCTATTTGAATTTGTTTATAACAAATACAAAACGTAGTCATGATAATTTAATGAATCTGTTCGGACACTTTAACTTTTAATTTCAAGTATTCATTAAAAAAATTTTTATTCCTATATTTAGGGCACACTTTAACGAC
>WTIG01000200.1 GCA_011522825.1 Puniceicoccaceae bacterium | reverse complement strand
TATTATAACTTAGTTTTTTCTATGAGTAGTGAGGCCTATGCTCTGCGAGCAAAGGAAGCAGGAGTGGATGCTTTATTAACTTTAGATTTACCGCCAGAAGAAGCAAAAGGGCATTTGGATGCCTGTGAGGCACAAGAAATAGAAACTGTATTTATTGTTGCACCGACAACGCCTGAAGAGCGCTTGGTTAAAATTTGTGAAGCGACTACAGGCTTTATTTATTATGTATCTCGAGAAGGAGTGACTGGTGAGCAAACAAACCTATCTCAAGGAATACAATCTCGAGTGGATTTAATAAAACATTACACAAACTTGCCGGTTGTTGTAGGATTTGGTGTTTCAAATTCAGACCATGTGCGTACGATTGCCCAAGTGGCGGATGGGGTGGTTGTAGGTAGTGCAATCGTTAATTGTATCGCTCAGAATATTGAGGATCCAAAAGCAATAGAATCCTCTTTAAAGGAGAAGATGGAATCACTTCTTGAGGCAAATGCCTTGAAAGGGTAATTCTACAGACTTTTCTCCCTTGTCTAAGTTTTAAACCCTCATCAATTTAAATACATGAATAATCGATTTGTTGTTATAATGGCAGGTGGCAATGGCGAACGATTTTGGCCAGAAAGTCGTAAAGCTTTACCTAAGCAGTTTTTACCAATTGTAGGCGAAGAGCCGATGCTCACTCAAACCGTTAATCGCCTGAAGGGAATGATTGATCCGAAGAATATTTTCGTGATTGCAGGCGAGCAGCATCGTTCGGTGATAATCGATATTTGCCCAGATTTAGATCCCGAAAAAGTCATCGGCGAACCAGTTGGTAGAGATACAGCTCCTGCGGTTGCTTTGGCAACAACGCTTGTCTCTAGAGAAGACCCGAATGCCGTATTTGCTATGTTGCCAGCGGATGCAGTCATTCATGATGCAAATAATTTTTGCTCAGTTTTGGAATCTGCATTTGTTTTAGCGGAAGCGGAATCAGTTCTTGTTACAATTGGGATTAAACCAACGTCACCCGCTACTGGCTATGGCTACATTCAAAAGTCTGAAGCAAAAGAAGTGCATGCAGGACATCAATCATATAGTGTCAGCCGATTTGTTGAAAAACCAAACTTAGAGAAGGCGAAGGAATATTTAGCTTCTGGGGATTATTATTGGAATGCGGGTATGTTTATTTGGTCAGTTGATTCGATACGTTCTGAATTTGAAAAAAATTGTGCAAGTTTATGGAAATCATTGCTTTCTGTGAATGAAGCACTGGATAAGGGGGAATCATTAGGGGCCATTTTAGCCCGTGAATATCCAACGATTGAAAAAATTTCAGTGGATTATGCGATTATTGAAAAAGCAAATAACGTGGCTATGATTGAATCAACCTTTGATTGGGATGATGTGGGTGAATGGTCAGCTATTGAACGCCACAATGATTCAGATAAACAAGGAAATTGTTTTCAGGGGCAAATTGAAGAGCTAGAAGCTCAAGATAACATTGTTTATAATCGAGAAAAAGACCACCTTGTCACTTTGTTAGGTGTTGAAGATTTGATTGTCGTGCATACCAAAGACGCAACATTGATTTGTAAAAAAGAACAATCACAAGAGGTGAAAAATTTAGTTAAGAAAATTTCTTCCAGTGATAATTTAGCCGATTTTGTTTGAATATCTTAGGAATAGATTGGGGAGAAAAAAGAATCGGATTAGCCTTTGCAGATTCTCTAGCTATTGCTGTTCCAATTGAGCCTGCAGTGCAAAAGAAGCTTAAGGAGCGATTGGCTCATATTGAGAAGCAAATAAAAGAGAGAAAGGTCGAGGCTATAGCGATTGGCTATCCTTTGAATATGGATGGTACTGTAGGCTTTAAGGCTAAAGAAGTGGATGTGTTTATTGAAAAGCTAGAAAATCGATTTCATTTACCGGTAACTCGTGTGGATGAGCGTCTTACGAGCCACTTAGTTGAACAAGATTACAAGGATCGAAAAAAGAAAATTGACCCGAAGAGTGGGGCGATAGATTCCAGTGCAGCCTGTATCATATTGCAGGATTTTTTGGGATTATCTGGAGATTCAAAGATTTCTTAAAATTCCTTGCTTGACCGAATCTCTTTTGAATGCGATTTAATTATAACTAAGCGGGTATAGTTTAGAGGTAAAACTCCTGTCTTCCACACAGGTGTCGTCGGTTCGATTCCGTCTACCCGCACCATTTCCTACAAGTAGCCATTTGGATGAAGTCTCTTTTGCTGAATAAATGAAAAGCTTACTTAAAATACTCGCCAATTTTGTCCGTGAGTTAGGAGCTATCTTAATATTTATTATTCAGTCAATAATTGCATTTTGGACATGCAAAAATCGCTTTAAAAAAATCATCCAAAGCACTTTGGAAATAGGCTGTCGCTGTGTCTTTATCGTTTCTGTTATTGGTCTTTTTACTGGGATGGTAATGGGGCTACAAATGTATTATACGCTAATTAAGTTTGGTGCAGATGCGGCTTTAGGTACAGCAGTTTCGTTATCCTTAATCCGTGAATTGGGACCGGTATTAACCGCATTGATGATTGTCGGGCAATCAGGGTCAGCGTTATGTTCTGAAATTGGTATTCAAAGGAATGACGAGCAAGTGGATGCCTTAGAAACTATGGGCATTCATTCTAAGGGCTTTTTGGCAGGACCTCGGCTCTATGCGGGCTTAATCAGTTTTCCTATCTTAACCGCATTTTTTGACCTGATTGGTTTATTCGGTGGTTATTTTTCGGGTTGTATTTTAATGGGACTGGACGGAGATATTTATTGGAAAAAGGTTTTTCACAGTGTCACTTTTATGGATGTTTATGGAGGCTTTTTAAAATCGGTGTGTTTCGGTATGTTTACGATAGGAATTTGCACC
The DNA here is from genome assembly GCA_011522825.1 of Puniceicoccaceae bacterium. Lineage (GTDB taxonomy): Bacteria > Verrucomicrobiota > Verrucomicrobiia > Opitutales > Coraliomargaritaceae. Next base: position 740 of record WTIG01000200.1, on the reverse strand, counting down.
TACGAAGGATATAACACGCACATAAACTCATCGTACAAAGGCGTACAGGGTGTTACACAAGCTGCGACAAAAGCGGTTGTTAAATCAAGTGTTCTGGTTTTAGTTTTTGATTACCTTATCACGTCTTTTTTGCTGTAAAATGAACTTTCAAATCAACATACAGGGATTGAGTAAACACTTTGGTGACAACGTAGTGCTTGATGGTGTGGATTTGCAGATCACGGCTGAGACAATTACGGCAATTATCGGAAAGAGTGGGACAGGAAAATCAGTTCTGCTGAAATTGATTGCGGGAATACTTTCAAAAGATTCGGGGGCAATCGAATGTGTGAAACTATCTGAGGACGGTGAAGCACTACCGATAAGCTTAGACGAAATAGGCTTTAGCTATATGTTCCAAAACAATGCCTTGTTTGATTCGATGACGGCTTTTGAAAATGTCGCTATGCCTTTAGTTGAAGGCAATAACTCGTTAAGCAAGTTAAGCATAAAAGAAAAAGTCTACCATTTATTGGAACAGCTGGATTTAGCATCATCAAGTAACCGATACCCCGGAGAGCTTTCTGGCGGAATGAATAAGCGAATCGCCTTTGCTCGAGCACTCATTACAGAACCTAAAGTCGTATTATTTGATGAGCCGACTACAGGATTGGACCCTGATAGAAAGTTCACTGTTTTTGATATGATTAAAAAATATAAAAACCAATTTGGTTTCTCTGCTTTATTAGTCAGTCATGATA
>WTIG01000109.1 GCA_011522825.1 Puniceicoccaceae bacterium | reverse complement strand
CTCTAATGAAGCATAGTGATTCTGAGAAAAGAACCATCTTGAGGGTGTCTAAATATTTATTTCGATACCGCATGCTTTTTGGACTGACCTTAAGTTTCGCTATATTAATGACGCTTCTGGAGATCAGTGTTCCATTAGCCATTCAATCGATCTTTGATCAAATTGAGATGAGTGGGTCCATTGAAACTTTGTGGACTGGTATTTTATTTATTGCTCTGCTCTATGCTGGTAGCGAGATATGCAACTGCCTGCGAATTCGTGTGAATAACCAACTGGAACAAAAGGTACTACTAGATATGCGAGGCGACCTGCACAATCAATTATTAAAACTTTCTGTCACCTTTTATGACCAAAGAAAAAGCGGAGAGCTTGCATCGCGAGTGGTTGAAGATGTGGCAAATGTTGAACGTGCCTTACTGGATGGAACTGAACAAGGAATCAGCTCACTCATCAAAATATCAGGGATTAGCATCGCCCTCTTTTACATGCAGCCTACTCTAGCTTTCTGTGTCTTTCTACCTGTTCCTATTTTATTGCTTGTTGGCGTATTTTACGCAAAGCGCTCACGAACCGTTTGGAAAAAAGTGCGAGAAAGTGCCAGTGACCTGAATAGTCTTATTATTGAAGATATCCAAGGCAACCGCCTGATACAAAGCTTTGGATTGCAAGACAGAGAAAAAGCTCGCTTTGCAACTAAGGCCGAAGACCTTAAGCAAAAAAACATACAGGCGATGTACCGCTGGGCCTTTTACAGCCCCGCAACAACGCTGGTGACTAAATTAGGCTTTCTCAGTATAATTGGCATTGGTGGCTTTATGGTTTTCAATGGAGATCAAACCTTAAGTATTGGTACCTTGATTGCATTTTTTCTTTTAGCTAATATGCTTTACCAGCCAATTGCACAACTACATGGGCTCAACCACCTTCTCGCTGCGGGAAGAGCTTCAGGCGAACGTGTTTTTGAAATTTTAGATACCCCGATTGATGTCGCTGATGCTAAAGACTCTATAGACATTCAAAGGCGAGACCTATCGATACATTTTGAAAATGTTAGCTTTCAATATCCTGAACGTGCTGCCGTTATTTCTAATTTAAATTTACTGATCGAAAAAAATAAAGTTACCGCATTAGTTGGACACACAGGGGCAGGAAAAACAACAATCGCTAATTTAGCTATGCGCACCTACGATGCGAGTTCAGGGCAAATCACTTTTGCCGATGAAAGCATACAAAATATTTCATTAAAGAGCCTACACGACCATATTGGTTTTGTCGCCCAAGACCCTTTTCTTTTTGATGGGACGATCCGAGATAATCTTATTTTAGGCAAGCCCTCTGCTAATGAATTTGAAATCAATGAAGCTCTAGACAAAGCGTCTGCCTTAGAGTTTGTTAATGCCTTGCCTCAAGGCCTTGATACCCGAATTGGTGAAAAGGGCATTCGCTTGAGCCAAGGTGAAAAACAAAGAATTACCATTGCCCGAGTGCTTTTAAAGAACCCACCGTTTGTTGTCTTAGATGAAGCTACAGCCAGTGTGGATACGATAACTGAAAAGAAGATTCAAAAAGCCTTAGAGAATTTAGCGAATGAGCGAACCGTATTAATTATTGCCCATAGACTTTCCACCGTGAAGAAAGCCGACTTCATTGCGGTTTTAGATAAAGGCACGATAATAGAATCAGGAACACACACAAAACTCCTGCATCAAGGAGGCACTTACGCAAAGCTTTGGGAGATTCAAAGTGATCGCATACCAGAAGCGATTGAACATTTATAAAAAGCAGTTCTCGATAAGCCCCCTTTTACCTCTTGACGATTTTTAAAATAAAAATTCAATGTTAGGTTAATGGAGCAGTCTATTTCCAAAGAAAACCATCAATCCTTAGAAAAAGAACTTATTGTCAAAAATAAGCTTGGTGTGCACGCGCGACCTGCAGCCATGATTGTTCGGATCACAAGTAATTATTCTGGTGATGTATGGGTAGAAAAAGATGGAGAACAAATTAACGGTAAAAGCATAATGGGACTGATGATGCTTGCTGCTGGCAATGGATCTAAACTCAATTTCTTATTGGAAGGTCCAAGCGAAGAAGCAAAAAATATACTGGTTCAACTAGAAAAGCTATTTGAACACTCCTTTGAAGAACATTAAAACAAAAGTAAGAAATTATCCTTATATTCGATATGTATAAGCGCGAAGCTTAACTTACTTTTCAATGCATAGACTCTTTACAATTTCTTTAATCTTGATCGCAGGGATACTCCTCTGTGCTTGTGCTACGTCGGTTAAGCAAAAAGAGCTAAAGACGATGGCGATTCCTGACAATTGGCAATCTGAATCAAGTTCGCAATATACGGACAAAGACAGTACTGATCGTATGGATTTTACCGATAGTACGTGGTTTGATTATTTTGAGAACAATACCCAGCTCCAAGCATTGATTGAACAGGGTATTCTTTCTAATAAGGATTTAGTCATCGCTAGTTCCCGAGTGGATAGAGCACTGGCAGAATTAAGAGTGATCCAACCCAACCGATTGCCAACGGTGGATATCAATGCACAAGGTAAACGGCAGAAAATAAACGAAGCCAGTCAAACATTACTTTCCACTGAAGCCTTCAGTAATGATTACACAGCCAGTCTAGGATTGCGCTGGGAGATCGACCTTTGGGGAAGCTTGCGAAATCAGGTACAATTCAGCCGAGCACAATTAGAGTCGAGCCAAGCTAATCTAAAATATGCCCAAATGTCGATTGCTTCACAAATAACAAAGACATGGTTGAGCATTATGCACATTCAAGGTCAGATAAGCCTATTGGAAGAGCATGAAAAACTCCAATCTCTGTATTTGAAATCTATAGAAGAACGCTACCAAAGGGGACTCATTTTTGCTGAGCTGTATCTCTATGAAAAAAATAAAACTCAAGCGGTATTTGAAACACTCAATGAACTATATACCGAGAGAGATCAACTAAGCAGAAGTTTAGCACTCCTGATTGGGGAATACCCAGATGCAAAAACGCTGTCTTATCAACCATTGCCTGATCTCCTAGAGACTATACCCGCTGGTATCCCTTCTGACCTACTCCTGAATCGCCCTGACCTGATTGCTATCGAGAGACAATTAGCTGGGTCTAGAGTACAGTTAAAATCAGCTAAGAAACAACGCTTGCCGAAAATATCACTGACAGGAGCTTTGGGAAACGCTTCTCCAGAATTGAATAATTTAATCGATTCAAGTAACGCTTTTTGGAATGTCGGTGTGAACCTCGCTCAACCTTTGATTAATTATGGGCGAATCAATGCAAATATAAGAGCCTCTAAAGCACAATTATTGGAAGCTGAAGCCACTTATGAAAAGGTAATACTTAATGCCTTTATGGAAGTTGAAAACGCACTCTCAAATGAAAGCTATTTGCAAGATATTCATAAATCAAATACTCTAGTACTAGATCAAACCAAAGATATAGCAGCTATTAATAAGACGAAATATAAAGAAGGAAATGGTGAGTTTTTAAATTATCTGAGTTCGAAAATTGCTTTAGTGCAATCACAACGCCAAAATCTTCAACTTAAATATAATAAACTCAAAAATCGTATCAATTTATACTTAGCCCTCGGCTACTCATTTATCTAATTTC
>WTIG01000076.1 GCA_011522825.1 Puniceicoccaceae bacterium | reverse complement strand
CCTTTCTCGACTAGCAATGAGGTCGCTTTTTCACAGCGAATACCCCCAGTGCAATACATGGCAATCTTCATGTCTTTCTGTTCTTTTAATTGCTCGTTTACGAATTGGGCAAAATCGGTAAAGTCGTCTATTTTGGGATTTATAGCTCCTTTGAATTGACCGACTTTCACTTCATAATCATTTCTTGTATCTATCGTAATTACATCTGGATCACTGATTAAATCATTCCATTCTTCGGGTTCTAAATATTCACCAACAGCATTCCTTGGATCCGCACCAGATTGACGAAAGGTAACAATCTCTGGTTTTTTCTTAACTTTAAATTTCGGGAACGGGCAAAAGTCTGCATAGGAATACTTCACTTCCATTGATTTAAAGCGTTCATCGGAACGAATTAATTCAATTGTACGATCAATCGCTTCAGCTGATCCAGAACAGGTTGAATTGATACCCTCTTCAGCAAGAATGATAGTACCACGTAGGCCTACTGATAAACCATGTTCCACCAATTTATCTGCCCATGATTCATAATCAGGAAACTCGGTAAAGTGGTAAAAAGCTGCAATCTTCCAAGAATTATTTGTATTTGAAACTTCCATTATTGAGGGTTGCCAAAATTTGAAATAAATAGTCAAAATAATCGACACGACAAAATTTAGGCAAATCAATTAATTATAAAATATGAATTCAAACGAATCACTCCAACGCACAAATAATCGTGCCTTTAATGCACTTAGACCCATACAATATACTACAGGTATCGCACCTCATGCATTAGGCTCTGTCTTATTTTCATTCGGAAATACCCAAGTGATTTGTGCCTGTACCATTGATAACAAAGTACCTAATTGGATGCGAGCACAAGGCGTTGAAGGTGGTTGGATGACTGCTGAATATTCCATGCTTCCTTATAGCACTCTCGACCGAAAGCAAAGGGACAGCTCCCGTGGTAAAACTGATGGCCGTACTATTGAGATTCAAAGGCTGATTGGTCGTTCGCTTCGTGCCGTAATCGACCTAAAAGCATTAGGCCCTAAGACGATGTGGATTGACTGTGATGTACTTCAAGCCGATGGCGGCACTCGAACTGCATCAATCACAGGTGCTTATATTGCCGCTCAGATTGCGATACAAAAACTCATAGCCAATAAGGTGTTAGAAAAAAATCCGTTCAAAGATTCAGTTGCTGCTGTTTCCGCAGGAATATTTAAAGACACCCCTATCTTAGACTTAGACTATCTTGAAGATAAAGATGCTGAAGTGGATGCTAATATTGTGATGACTGGCTCAGGCAAGTATGTAGAAGTGCAGAGCTCTGGCGAGGAAGCAACCTACTCCGAAGATCAACTCAATGCATTGATTGCTTTGGGCAGACATGGAATCGAAGCGCTCACTGAAATTCAAAAAGAAGCCATCGCATCGGGCTTATAAATTTTTCTAGAAAGCTAATCTCAAACTCTGGCAGACTGATTAGCCTTCGGATAGCAACTCGTCTGGATTCAAGCAAAGCAGATCCTTTTTAACGAATATGCCGTCTTTACGGATAAGCTTTCCATCAAAATAAATAGAGCCACCACCGTATTCTGGCCTTTGGATATGCACCATATCCCAATGAACTTGAGAACGGTTTCCATTATCCGCTTCTTCATAAGCTTGACCTGGAGTGAAGTGAAATGAACCCGATATTTTTTCATCAAATAAAATATCTCGCATAGGTTCTTTGATTAAAGGATTAAATCCAATTGCAAATTCACCAATAAATCGAGCGCCTCTATCCGAGTCTAAAATCTCATTTAAAGCCTTTGTGTTATTGGCCTTCGCATCCACTATTTTGCCTTTTTTAAAGGTAAGCGTAATATTATCAAAAGAAATACCTCGATAAACTGTCGGTGCATTATAAGAAATAGTCCCCTCAACTGAATTCTTCACTGGGCAAGAAAAGACTTCACCATCAGGAATATTTTTGCTCCCACCGCAGGCAACCGCACCGATCCCCTTAATCGAGAAGCTTAAATCCACACCAGGTCCTTTAATTTCCACTTTATCAGTCTTTGACATCAACTTTTCTAAACGAAGCATGCCTTTTTTCATTTTTTTGTAATCAAAGGTACACACCTGAAAAAAGAAATCTTCAAAACTCTCAGAACTCATCAAGGCCTGTTGAGCCATAGAGGCTGTCGGCCAACGAAGTATCACCCACTTTGTTTTATTCACTCGATGGTCTAATGTAGCTTTCATTGAGCGAGACAATACCACCATATTCTTGGCCTCTACATCAGACATTTCGTAGATATTATCTGAGCCTCGAATGGCTATATATGCATCCATACCTTTCATCTGCTGTAATTGCCAAGCAGACTGAGAATCAAATTGCCCTTCATCCAAATGGGCGATCAATTCTCTTTGAATTCTACCATTATTCAAATTCACATAAGGAATGCCACCCTGAGCCCTCACAGATCGGATTAGAGCAATGACCATTGTTTCGGGAATATCGTAAACATCGATCAAGACCCTTTCGCCTTTTTTTAGATCAATTGAATGCTGAGTCAGCACACTTGCTAGTTTTGAATATCTTGGATCCATCCTATAAACTGATTAAATATTTTACTGCTTTATCTATACAGCTACTATTGAACTGTGATTGTTTCTTATTTAAAATCAACTTTTGCTTGAATGTAAATAGATATCATAACGATTGCGCTTACCTTCCAAGACATAACTCGCTTGTTCAGGGGCTATGGCCTCATCTGTCCGTGGTCGCTTTACCACCACTCGACCTACCTTAGTCGATAAGGCACTTTCTAATAAGCATTCAGCATCTTCATCCTCTCCAACAAGAAACTGCAACATTTGCATATCCTTTTTCACTAGGGCCCTTTTTTCAGGATGCGGAAACATTGGGTCTAAATAAATAACTTCTGCCGATTCTATAAGCTGAGATTCAAATAACTCTTTAGCATCACCACTCACCAATTTTAAACGCTCCAAAATAATTTTTAACTCTGAATTCTTTTCCGCAACTTTGTTTGCTCGTCTCAAGCCATCTTCCAAAAGTGTGCGTACACAAGGATTTCGCTCTACCATTGTCACATGACAACCCAGGCTTGCTAGCATAAAAGCATCTTTACCTAAACCTGCCGTTGCATCAATAACGACTGGAAAAACATTTGGTTTAATGCCCACTGCCTTGGCAATTAATTGATTACGTCCGCCACCCTTAGTACGTCTATATTCCATTTGTGATGAGACAAAATTCACTTGTATTTTAAAAACTGATGGATGCAATATCTGCAAATGCAAGCCCCCTTCATCCATAAGCAAAACACAATCTTTCGATGTTTTCTCAGACAAAATTTTAGCAAACGCTTTACTCGAAAACTCACTACTTGAATCAATTTCACAGAATGGCACACTCAATGCTTTGGCATACGATTCCGCTAAAACTTTGTTTGCCTTATCCGTACAAATTAATGTATCAATTAGTTCGTTCATATTACTAAGCTCTAGCATCTTATGAATTAAAATTTACCTAAATAGTGCAAGCACCAAGTCTGCATAGAAATCCATCGCCTACAAGAATCCAGAAAACTTAAGACTGTGACAAAAAAGAATAAAATTCGATTAGATGAGTGGTTAGTCGCTAATAATTTAGTAGACTCACGCTCTAGAGC
>WTIG01000120.1 GCA_011522825.1 Puniceicoccaceae bacterium | reverse complement strand
CCCATGCACTTGACGGGCTAAAGCCTGTCCAAAGGCGTATTTTACATTCACTCAAAGAACTTGATGACGGCCGTTACAATAAAGTCGCCAATGTAATAGGAAATACAATGAAATACCACCCTCATGGTGATGCCTCAATTGGAGATGCCATGGTTCAGATCGGTCAAAAAGAAATCCTCCTCGATACACAAGGAAATTGGGGAAATACATTTACTGGAGATTCTGCTGCTGCACCTCGATATATAGAAGTTCGCTTATCCAAATTTGCCTTAGAAGTCGCCTTCAACCCGAAGACAACTAATTGGCTAGCCTCCTATGATGGACGAAGCAAAGAACCGGAAATTTTACCCATCAAATTCCCTCTTTTATTAGCTCAAGGAGCAGAAGGAATTGCGGTCGGCCTATCCTGTAAGATTCTACCCCACAATTTCAATGAACTCATTGATGCTAGTATAGCCGCTTTAAGAAAACAAAATTTTGAACTCTACCCAGATTTCCTGACCGGAGGAACGGCTGATGTATCTGAATACAATGATGGCAAGCGTGGCGGAAAAGTAAAAGTCCGTGCTAAAATCGAGAAACGCAAAAATAACTTATTAGCCATTACTGAATTACCCTATGGTAAGACTACTACTTCATTAATTGATTCCATCCTTTCTGCTAATGATAAAGGAAAGATAAAAATTTCTAGAGTCGAAGACAACACGTCCGATCATGTAGAAATCTTGGTCTATTTAAGTTCAGGGTCCGATGCCGAGAAGATTATCCAGGCATTGTATGCATTCACCGATTGCGAATTATCCATATCATCCAATATTTGCGTGATTCTAGAGGATAAGCCGAAATTCTTAACGGCTACTGAGCTCTTAAAAATCAGTGCTAATAGAACTAAAGAATTACTCAAAGAAGAGTTTGAAATTCAACTTTCCGAACTCCAAGAAAAATGGCATTTAAGCTCTTTAGAGAAAATCTTTATTGAAGAAAAAATCTATCGGAAGATCGAAACAGTTACCACATGGGAGGGAGTGATCGAAACGGTCGAAAAAAACCTAAAGCCTTTTGCCAAGAAACTCAATCGGGCTATCACCAGAGACGACATCCTCAAACTTCTAGAGATCAAAATTAAACGCATCTCTAAATTTGATTCTCTCAAAGCAGACGAATTACTGAAAGACCTAGAAGATAAAATTGCGCTCACTGAAAATAATTTAAAACAACTCACACGTTGCACCATTCGCTGGTACAAAGAGCTAAAGACTCAATACGGGAAGCACTTCGAAAGAAAGACTCAATTAGAAAGCTTTGAAAAAGTGAATGCAGAAGAAGTCGTTATTTCCAATGAAACACTCTATGTGAATCGGGATGAAGGATTTGCTGGTTATTCCATGAAAAAAGACGAGACTGTTTGTAAATGCTCTAAACTCAGCGATGTCTTATCTATCAATCAAGAAGGCATTCTTATGGTAAAGAAAATTTCCGAAAAAGCCTACTTCGGGAAAAAGATACTGCATATAGATACCTTTAACCGTAAAAACCCTAATGATAAAAATTATTGCGTCATTTATAGAAGCGGTAAAACAGGTCCAGTTTTAGCCAAACATTTCACCATTGGTGGTGTCACTAGAGACAAAGAATACGACTTAACTAAAGGTGCTAAGGGTTCGAAAATCTTTTATATCGCAGAATACGATAGCAAAGAAGGCACACCGCCTTCAGTAAAAGTTAATTTAAAACCAAGCCCCCGATTAAGAAAGTTAGAAGTCATTGTTGATTTTGCCGAACAAACTCTTCGCGGACGCAGCAGTGGCGGCAATATTATTACCAAAAATAGCATCCGAAACGTAGTCAGAAATCCAAAAACCTAATTACATCCATTGGAACAGACACTGAAAATTATTGATTGGGGACCCAGTGCATACACCCAGTCCGTTAATAATCAAATCGATTTAGTTAATGCAAAAAAGGCTGATCCCTCTTCTCCAGACCTTCTTATATTTACTGAGCACAGTCCGGTCTTCACTATTGGTTCTAGAACGGGTGCAGAATCTCATTTGTTATGGGATCAACAAACTTTAAAAGATAGAGGAATCGAAGTCCACAAAACGAATCGTGGAGGTGATATAACTTACCACGGGCCAGGACAGCTGATCATCTACCCTATCCTTTCATTGCATAAGCGAGACTTAGCAGACTATTTAAGAAAACTTGAAATCGTTATCATAAGAGTCTTACAAAGCTTTGAGATAGATGCGGGTACTCGAGAAGGCAAAACTGGTATATGGATTGAAGATCGGAAAATTTGTGCGATTGGTGTGGCGGTTAAATCTTGGATAACTTACCATGGCCTTGCTCTTAATATAAATCCCGATCTCAGCCACTTTCAGGGGATTATTCCTTGTGGAATTACCGATGGCTATGTGACATCTCTTCAAAATGAAATTTCTACCTTGCCTGAAAAAAAATTAATAAAAGAACGATTCGTAGTTGAATTTAAATCTGTTTTTTACGAACTTGGTAAATAAATATGCTGAAAAATAAACCTAAATGGCTAAGAGCTAAACTCCCAACGAGTGCCGAGTATAAGAAAACTTTGCAAACCGTTAACGAGCATGAACTCAATACCGTATGTAAAAGTGCCCAATGCCCAAACATGGGAGAATGTTGGTCTAGAGGTACGGCTACGGTTATGATTTTAGGTAATATTTGCACACGATCTTGTTCCTTTTGTGCAATCCAAACGGGTCGACCTACTGAATTAGATATTGGTGAGCCCGCTCGAGTGGCTGACTCTATCGCAAAAATGAATTTGAAGCATGCTGTGATCACATCGGTTGCGAGAGATGATCTGAAGGATGGAGGTGCTTCAATCTGGGCCAATACAATACGAGCCGTTCACAATCGCATGCCAGAATGTGCAGTTGAAGTATTAACCGCTGATTTTCGAGGCCAACAAGAATACCTGGATATCGTTCTCGATGCCTGCCCTGATATTTTTAACCACAATTTAGAAACCGTAAAACGATTACAAAGACCGATTCGTAAAACTGCCCGATACGATCGCTCTTTATGGGTCTTAGAGCACGCCAAATCTCGTGGCTTTATCACAAAATCAGGAATCATGCTTGGTATTGGTGAAACTGAAGATGAGATCAAAACCGTACTCAATGATATGCGAGCAGTCGGAGTCGATATTCTTACGATTGGACAGTATTTACAACCATCCCCTAAACATGAGCCTGTGGACCGCTGGGTAACCCCTGAAGAATTTCAAAAATGGAAAGACTACGCTCTAGAAATAGGCTATGGTGTTTGCGAATCTGGGCCGTTAATACGCTCTTCCTATCATGCTGAAGAGCAATCAGAAAAGTTTGACGTACTTAATCGCAGAAAGACCTTAATGGCCTCGCTTTAAAATAGACTGAATTAGACTTTGCTTTGCCAGTCGTTTAGACCCAAACCTTATCTCTTTCCTGTAAAGCTTTCGCTAATTCTCTTCCGAACAAAGGGCCATTGTAAATCCAGCTTGTGTATATTTGCACCAAGGAAGCACCCGCATCTAACTTTTCTCCAGCTGATTCTGGGCTATCGATACCACCGACTCCAATGATTGGAAGACTTCCATTTGTTGCTTTTGATATATAGCGAATCACTTCTGTTGACAGCTTGTTGATAAACGTTCCACCACTGTACCCTCCTATT
>WTIG01000197.1:6494-14567 GCA_011522825.1 Puniceicoccaceae bacterium | reverse complement strand
GTATTATTGCCTTGTTTAGACAATGCAAGAGTTTAAAGCAGAAAAATGTGAAAATTGCCTAGAATCTCGAAGAAAAAGGGAATAAATGATAATTTTTCTGCATCCTTGCATTTTTCAACATTTCTGTTTCACTACATTCGATTCTTCTGAGCAAGAATCCATTGGATCGCAAAAATTATACATTTTTTACATTTAAACATATGAAAATTCGCAACTGGCCTATATTTATCTTTGTGGTACTCTACCACATTGCTATCATTGCACTGATTCCAACTGCTATCGCAGTCTTTTCTTGGGGTGCTTTTTGGTTCTTCCTTGTGACCTACATTATTGGAGGGATTTCTATCACCGCTGGCTACCACCGCTTATTTTCTCACAAAGCGTACAATGCGAACCCTTTTTATGAATGGAGTATTTTAATCACTTCTTTGTTAGCCTTTGAGATGTCTGCTCTTAAATGGTGCTTTGACCACAGACTTCATCATAACCATGTAGATACAGACGAAGACCCATATTCGATCGATAAGGGCTTTTGGTATGCTCATATTTTATGGCTGTTTGATTACGAAAGAAAATTTGATCCAAGCTTAGTGCCTGATCTTATGCGTAATCCTAGAGTGATGTTTCAAGATAAGTACTACATCCCTCTAGCCATTATCGTTAATGCACTGCTAATTGGCGCTGCTTGTTTCTTTATGGACCCAATGGCTGCTTTCTTCTACGGCTTTCTCCTTCGCATGGCTATGGTTCACCATTGCACATGGTTCATCAATTCGCTTTGCCACACTTTCGGCTCTAAAACCTACTCAAGAGAACTATCAGCAGTGGACAATGCCGCATTGGCTCTTTTAACGTTTGGTGAAGGTTATCATAACTATCATCACGCTTTTGCCGCTGACTACAGAAACGGAATTCGCTGGTACCACTTTGATCCGACCAAATGGCTGATTTGGGTTTGTTCAAAATTTGGCTTCACAAAAAACCTTCGCTCCGTGAATTCAGTTGTCCTCTTAAAATCCTTAGTCCTCAAAGATCGTAAGATAATTTTAGAAAGACTCAGCCACGAAGTCGATGAAATCGCATCTGAATGGCGTCATAAAATTGAAACCCTTTCTTCTCATTTCGAAGAAACATCACTCAATTTAAATAACAAAATTAGAGAGCTAAAAAATGTCAGCGATGCTCAAAAAGCTCATCTAGAACTTGAAATCAAACAACTGAAAAAGAACTTAAACAAAACATGGAATGAGTGGATTCAGTTGACTCAAGTAACGACTAAGAAATTTAAGTTAGCCCACGCTCACTAATTTTTCTTAATCGTTTCGATTACATATACTCGACAAACAGTGATTGAACGATTCACTGTTTCTTAGATGCAGGTGTGTTGTTTAATTAGGGGCTAAGAGAAGGGTTATGAGTGAGTTGAAATTGCACATAGACTCGGCCTATTGGATCACTCCTGGGTGTGCTTGCATTTTACTCTCAGATAATTGGAATTTTGAGGCCCTACCCACCTTTAAACTCAATGATCCTGCTTTAGAGATACTGCGATTACGCAGAATGCCCCCTTCTGATTTAGCCTACTTTACCGCATACGAGCGCATCGATGAGACGATCCAATTTATTCTCGATCCTAATCGTCATCCCCATGTCAATTTTCATAAAGACCCTGTTTCCGTAGTTGGCGAATTTAACAATTGGGGCGATTGCCCAAATCGAGCTGACTTCGAGCTCATCTCAGAAGCACCACACAGTAACCAAGCTTTATTCACAAAAACCATCAGTGCCAAACAATTAAATAGTCACAGTGAAAGCATTGAATTTAAATTTGTCACACGCTCTGGACATTGGATAAACCCTCTCAGTTCAGCACCCAATTTAAAAAAGGACGCTCGAGGTAATCTGAATTACTACCTAGATCCAAATTGTAATGGCCGGCACGCTTTCTTATTTAACCTCGATGGTCATAGAGGGTTAGATCGCCCTTTATCAGTCAGCCTAGACCAAGAAATCTATACCCCAATTCTCCCTGGGCTTTCTTTTTATGATTTAAAAACTGATCTCCCTTTAGGTGCGATCATCGAATCGGATCAATCCACAACTTTTCGCCTATTTGCCCCGAGGGCTTCAAAAGTCAGTGTCGAAATACAAGCTACACTCGATCAAGCACCCATTCGCCACTCCATGAATCTCATGTACGATCAACTGACCTGGGAGGTGAATATACAAAATGATCTGACTGGATTTTTTTATAACTTTTTCGTTGATGGTCATAATGATTCTATCAGCACCCTATTTGATGGAAATATTCCGATCTTAGACCCGTACGCAAAAGCAACCGTTGGCCCCAATGGGCCAGGAATTATCCTCAACCAACAGTTAAGTGATCCGATCGAAACTCCATTCCATCCTCCATACTGGCATGACTTAAGTATTTTAGAATGTCATATAAAAGACCTAACAGCCAATATCCCATCAGAACACAATACAAATGGACAAAGCTCAAGCCACCAAGAGAACCCTACCAATGGTACTTTTGCCGCTATTTCCAAATACCTGCACAGCAAAGATAATTATTTACTCACCCTAGGAGTTAATGCGATTGAACTACTCCCCATTCAACAATTCGACAGCCCAAATCAAGAAAGCTATCATTGGGGATATATGACCAATAATTATTTTTCTCCCTGTGCTTGGTACACAGATACACAAGACACCTTCAATCCAAACCAAAGCTTTAAGCAAATGGTTGAAGATTTCCACCACTACCAAAAGGCTGTGATTCTCGATGTTGTTTACAATCATGTTGGCGAGCCTGCGCACCTCGCTCGGATCGACAAAGCGTATTATTTTTACCTCACTGATACAGGCGAATTCGAAAACTGGAGTGGTTGTGGTAACACTATCCGAAGTGAATCTGCGATGTCAAAGCGACTGATTATTGATAGCTTAATACACCTCGTTCAAACCTATGATGTTGATGGCTTCCGCTTTGACTTAGCCGAACTTATCGGCATTGAAGTCCTTAAGGAAATTGAAAAAGCACTCAAAGCCGTAAAGTCCTCAATTATTCTTATTGCTGAGCCGTGGAGTTTTAGAGGTGAAATAAAAGCAGACCTTCACTACGCAGGCTTTATGTTCTGGAATGATGAATTTCGTGAATTTGCCCATCAATATGTTTTAGGCAAAAGCCATATTGATTCACTCGCTTACTTTATCAAAGGTTCCACCAATTACCTCGCAGCTTGGCCTTCACAAAGTATAAATTACATCGCATCGCACGACGATCGCACTTGGATTGATAAAATCACTGAAAACCCCGATTACCAAGGACAAGACCCAACAGAAAACGACATCAAACGCACCCACATGGCAGCCGCCCTTATGTTTTTCTCAATTGGTACGCCTATGGTCACCGAAGGACTTGATTTCTTAAAATCAAAATATGGAGAAAACGACACTTACTTAAGAGGCGACCTCAATGCTCTCGACTTCACCGCTATCGATATCCATCGCAACACACATAATTATTTTCAAAATTGGATTCAATTTAGACAATCCCCTTGGGGTGATTGCCTTCGCCTAGAGGATATACCAAGTCCCCATTATATGAGAATATTTCGTTCTCAACAGATCGAGCACTCCAGTGCGGTTATACTCCTCAACGCTGATCAATCCAAAGGAGCTAAACAAATCCTTCTTATGATTAATCCACATCAAGAGCATTCAGACATACCTTTAGGACAAACCTTGGCCGATGACTGGAAAGCCATTGCTTCGATTGATCAATTCAACTTCTCAGGAATTGAAACTCCAATAAATTTTAGAAAACAAGACCATATAAACCTTCCTCCCATGAGTCTTCTTCTTTGCGTAAGACCTGCTTGGAATGGTTGACCTATACTTAAGTTTACTTATTGGTTAAGTTTATGGCAAAGATCCTCGTAGCTCTATCAGGCGGAGTCGATAGCTCCGTAGCAGCCCTACTTCTCAAAGAGGCAGGACATTCTGTTTCTACGGCCTATATACGAACTTGGTTGAACGAAGAAATGCCACTGGCTGACTGTCCCGCACAGCAAGACATTGAAGATTCTAGAGCGGTTGCCCAACACCTAAAACTGGATTACGAAATCGTAAATCTAGTTAATGAATACCGAGAAAAGGTTGTCGATTATTTAGTCGAAGGTTATCGAAAAGGGCACACCCCAAACCCAGATACCATGTGCAACCGAGAAATGAAATTTGGCATTTTTCAAGACTACGCCCTAAAACAAGGTTTTGATGCCATTGCCACAGGTCACTATGTACAAAAAGTAGCGAACCCAGACGGCACCTATGATATCCTAAAAGGAGTCGACACCAATAAAGATCAATCCTACTTCCTAGCATTACTCTCTCAGTCGCAAATCAAAAATGCTGAATTCCCCATTGGTTCATTAACCAAACCCAAAGTCCGAGAACTCGCCCAGAAACACAAACTACCCAATGCAGAAAAAAAAGACAGCCAAGGTATTTGTTTTCTCGGGGATATGAACATCAATCGATTTTTAGAGTACTACATTGAAGATAATCCTGGCCCTATCATAAACCACAATCAACAAGTTGTAGGACAGCACAAAGGGCTTCATCGGTACACGACTGGACAACGCAGAGGCATTGGAGTTCCTTCCAATACAGACAATGAAGCCTATGTGGTCACACATTTAGATTTTAAGCAGAATGCACTGCATGTCGCATTCGATC
This sequence comes from Puniceicoccaceae bacterium, assembly GCA_011522825.1. GTDB lineage: Bacteria > Verrucomicrobiota > Verrucomicrobiia > Opitutales > Coraliomargaritaceae. The sequence goes on along the minus strand of WTIG01000197.1, from coordinate 9,824 downwards.
GAGAAGACTCTCCACTCTTATATGCCTCCGAAGCAGAAATTGATTCTATCCAATTTATCAACAAACCCATAGAAGCGTCCTGCTCCATACAAGCTAAGCCACGCTATCGAGATAGCTCAAAGTCGATTACTTACACACCCAAACCAAAGGCTACTGCACACGTCCACTTTCATGAACCTCAACGAGCACTCGCTGAAGGACAGATTCTCGCCCTCTATCAAGATAATCGATTACTCGGAGGCGGACTCTATTCAAAAATAATTCCAGCCATTCCATCCAATATCCATGACTAAAGCTAAATCTATACTCTCTTGGAACGTTAACGGCATTCGTGCTGTCCTCAAAAAAGGATTCGAAGCCTTTCTTGCTGAGACCAATCACGATATTGTCTGTCTGCAAGAAACGAAAATTTCTGAGGATCTAGTCCATGGTTTTCAATTTGAAAACTATCCGCACTTGATTTGGAACTGTGCAGAGAAAAAGGGTTATTCAGGAACAGCTATTTTTTCTAAACAAGCACCGCTATCCGTAAAAAAAGGAATTGGCATTGAAAAACATGATAAAGAAGGCCGTGTTATCTCTGCTGAATTTGAAGACTTTTATTTAGTCACAGTTTATACACCAAATGCACAAGGCCACGATGAAAACCGTCGCCCAAAACGCTTAGACTATCGAACAAAAGAATGGGATGTGGATTTTTTAAATTTCATACTTGAATTAGAAAAAAGTAAACCCGTCATCTTCTGCGGTGATTTAAATGTCGCCCACAAAGAAATTGATTTAGCCAACCCAAGTACGAATCGTAAAAATGCAGGCTTCACCGATGAAGAACGCCAAGGCTTTCAATCCATTTTAGATGCCGGATACTTAGATATTTTTAGAGAACTTCACCCAGATACCACTGATGCCTATACTTGGTGGTCTTATCGGGCCAATGCACGTGCAAATAATGTCGGATGGAGAATCGACTACTTCTGTGTCTCAGAAAAATTAAGAGCCCAAGTCGCCTCAACAAAAAACCTGACTTCAGTTCTCGGTTCAGACCACTGTCCGATAACACTCAGCTTAAAATAAACATGTTCCAAACGGGAAGCCAGACACTCAGAGATTTTAATGAAACTCAAATCATTGAAAATATTAAGCAATGGCTTGGTGATACCTCACCCCCTAGTCCTTTTGGCATAGGCGATGACTGTGCAGTAGTACCCTCAGATCCCTCGGCACAGTCTTTAATCTCAACGGACGCTTTAGTTTATGGAAAGCATTTTGATGAATCAATAAGGGCCGAGCAAACAGGACAAAAAATCGTTCTTAGAAATCTCAGTGATATTGCTGCTATGGGAGGCTACCCAAAATATGCCACGCTCGCTATTCTCAGTGGGGCAGACCTCTCAATTGATTGGCTACATGAATTTTATAAAGGTGTTAGGGAGACAGCTGATACTTATGACTTAAAAATTATTGGTGGCGACTTATGCCAAATCCAAGACAGACAATTTCAAGCCGTGATGACTATTGTTGGCACTGCGACTACACCTATTTTACGCCATGCAGCCTCGATTAATGATTCTATTTACGTGACGGGGCAACTTGGAGGATCGATTCTCGGAAAACATTATGATTTTCAACCACGCTTATCCGAAGGGCAATGGCTCGCAGAAAATAACTTGGCCAGTACCATGGTGGATATTACCGATGGAATCGCTAAAGAACTACATTTCCTTGCTAACGAATCCGCTTCTTTAGAAATAGACCTTGAATCTATCCCCATTGCTCAATCCGCACAATTACTGGCAAAAAAAAGCTCAGAGACCCCACTGCAAAAAGCATTCTGCGATGGCGAGGACTATGAATTGTTATTCACGCTCAACCATTCAATTCAAAGCACACAGTTTGAAAGTGATTGGAAGCAACAGTTTCCTCAAACACCTCTGACCAAAATTGGCACTATTGTAGAAAAAAATCCTTTAGGTAATATTATCGACTCTGTTTCCAAAAAATCTATCGATGATTTAAAAAGCTTCGATCACTTTAAGCAGAAATAGTTTTTCATTCCTCGCCATATTATCATGTCATCATTGTTAACAGAATTAAACAAAGGCATTCAAACTTCTAGTGCAGAAGAAACGATAGCTATTGGCGAACAGTTGGCGAAAGAGTTGCCTGCAGATGCAAGCTTAGCACTCTACGGCGATTTAGGAGTCGGAAAAACCACCCTAGTGAAAGGTATCGCAAAAGGATTAGGTATTACAAAAAACATCACCAGCCCCACCTTTAATTTATTTTCAATCTACCAAGGCGAAAAACAACTAGTTCATCTGGATGCCTATCGATTGAGTCAGGAGCAATCGATTGAAAATCTCATGATTGAAGACTTTCTTCGTTCCCCCTATCTCTGCGTTATTGAATGGCCCGATAATGTACCCGAATTAATTGATAAAAATACGCTTAAACTAGAGCTCCGTATCGAATCGAAAACCACGCAACATTGCATTAAACGTATCTAAAAAAATCACCGATTAGCTTCAGCTTGTAACTATTGAACGCTTGCAAGTTTTCGCCTAACCACTAAAGTAAGTCACAATGCAAAAATTTACTTTAAAAAAACCTCAACGAAATCGCTCCAAAGGATTCACCCTAGTTGAAATCTTAATCGTTATCGCAATTATTGCCACCCTTGCTACCGTAGCCATTGGCAACTTAGGAGGTATCTTTAGTGGGCAACAAGACAAAGCTGCTTCCTTATTTATTAACCAAACAGCAAAACTTGTCTTCACCTCTTACAAACTCGATGTTGGTAGTTACCCAACGACCGAACAAGGGATCAAAGCACTCCTGCAAGCCCCTTCAGGCAAAGAAGGCAAATGGAATGGCCCTTACATTGATGACCTACCAGAAGACCCATGGGGCAACCCGTACCAATACCGATTCCCAGGAACTAAAAATATCAATAAATCCAGTGGTTATGATATTTGGTCACTTGGGCAAGACGGGGTAGAAAGTGCCGATGACATTGGTAATTGGAACTAAAGAAAACGCACATTTTGCTCAGAAAGCTTTCTCTCTTATCGAGATTGTTCTTGTTCTCGCTCTCATCGCACTCGCTACCAGCGCGGTCATTCTAAACTTTGATTCATTCATGGGGAAAGATGCTAGCCCCTCTACACGTGAATCACTTTCCGAAGCCATACGCTACGCTCGCACCCAAGCTGCAAAAAAACAAAGTCTAACTGAGCTCTATTTCGATCAAGAGCAAGGTGCTTTGGTTGTCGCCCTCTCGTCCAATACGCTTAAAGCCTTTCCTCTCACCGATCCCAATTTTCAATCAAC
>WTIG01000197.1:0-6394 GCA_011522825.1 Puniceicoccaceae bacterium | reverse complement strand
AAAGGATTTTCACTCATAGAAGTGCTGATCGCCCTCGCATTATTTGCAGTTTGCTCGAATCTTATCGCATCCGCTTTTATTAATGCCCTACTGGCTAGAGAAAGAAACCCAGCGTCCGACTATCAGGATATAGCGATTGATACGGTCCGCAAACAACTCCTCTTAGAAAAGAACTTTGAAGACGCTGAAGAAGGCGACACGCTCACGCTATTGGAAAAAGGAGAAGCCTCATGGACCGTGGAAATTTATCCAACTGATATTATTGATTTATTTGAATGCCGTTTGGATATCGAATTTCTTGAATCCGAAAGCCCAAACCAAGAAACTTATTCGGAAACGCTCTATTTACTGAGGCCCACTTGGTCTGAATCCGACGAACGTTCTAATCTGCTCCAAGAAAAGAAGGACGCACTTCTAAACCAACGAACTTTTGAATCTTTTTAATGATTAAACTCTGGCACAGAAAACAAAAAGGGATGAGCTTAATTGAAGTCGTCATTGCCATTGCTATATCTGGGTTTATTCTCGCCTCTGCTGCTTCCTTTGTCGTCTCAATAACGGATATTTGGTCGAAGCGAGAACAACGCTATGCCTTTTATGAACATGCAGACGGGGTCAGCCAATTTCTAAAATCTAATTTTCGTTCTGCACAAATTATTCCGAATGAAGACACTTTTCTTCAGAATACTGCAAGCCCTCAAACCGCTACCACCAACCCATCCGTTCAAACCAAGGCTGGAACGATTAGCATCCAAACAAGTTCCTCAAACAACCAAAATACAGGAACTGGAACAAGTACGAACAATGAACCGCAGAGTGACACCAACCTATTTTGGCAAAACCCTGAATTCAACCAAACAAGCGATGACCCGCTACTCTCCTTTCAAATTAGAAATAATACTCCGCTTTTGACCAACACCTATGGAGTCATGCCCGTAGAAAATACGCTCTATCTCTACTTTGACCCTGATGAAGGACTGAGTCTTGTTCATACCTCGTCTTTAAATCAAGACATTGAGTCAGACGATGACTATCAGCGCACCATGCTTTCACCCTTTGTCAAAGAAATGAAATACATTTACTGGGATATAGAAACCGAAACATGGGAGTCGCTCGATGAGCCTATGATCAACCCCAATAACGAATTTGATTATCTCATCCCCAACTTTCTTAAACTCAGCTTTGAATACCAAGAAACGCAAATTGAACGCATTATCCCTATACCCAAACAATCTAAACATTTAATCCTCTATTAAAAACACCAAAGACTTCTCAATAAACCGTATGCGAACTCAAGAACATAGAGCCGATCAAAAAGGGAGCGTCCTCATCGCTGTCCTTGCTATCATTGCTTTACTCGCATTTTTGACGACTAAGTTCATAGATGATTCAGTAAACGATTTAGAATACCAGGCACTCTTCAAACAGCCGACGGATTTAAGGGCACTCGCCTATAATACTTTGGAAATCACCCTCGCGGTCATACATGAAATCGCAACCATAGATGATGGAAACATTCACCACTATGAGCAAGGCTGGCAAAACCCTCTTCAATATTTTCAATTGCCTCAAAATAAAGATTGGGCCATCGACATACATATCCAAGACCCGACTGGAAAAATCCCCATTAATGCACTCAGCGATGAGCAAATGAGCGACTTATTGGAAGAAGGTCTCGGCTTCGACTTTTCCACCACACAAGAATTAAAAGATACATGGACCGATTGGATTGATGCAGACGACAATCGCTCACTGAATGGCGCTGAATCAGACGATTATGAATCACTCGATCCGCCTTATAGACCTGCAAACCGTCCCATCGAATCACTCGATGAGCTTAAACTCATTCAAACTTGGAAAGAAGAATTTTTTGATGAAAACGGCCAGCCTAATGAACTTTACTATCGTCTACAGTCCATGGTCACGACCCTACACAATCAGCCTGTCAACGTAAATGCTGCATCGCCCTCAGTACTTGATTATTTACTTCTCAATACCAGTTGGGATGCCAAAGCACTATTTGAAACCGAAGATAAACCCTACCTTACTCGACTCCCCGAAAGCCTCAACAGCGAGCTACTGACCACAAGTACAGGCACGCTACTAATACAAATTACCCTAAAGCGAGGTGATGTACCCTTCATCATCAATGCACTCGTTGAAAAAAACTTTTCTAATAGTACCAGCACGAGTAACCTTCCTGGCAGAGCTGAAAGCGAAGACCCAGCATGGATAAAGGAAGGCACACTCGAAGAACAATTAAAACTAAACTTCCCGTTTAAGATATTAAAAATCAGCGAAAACCATTCAATTGACTCAAGTAGTGCATCGATTTATTCGCATTCCAATCTAGACTTTTTGCCGTAATACCCTTGAATAATACTATCAATACTCAAGAACTAGAACCCCATGATGCAAATATGGAATTAGAGGAATCACCCACTATTTCTGACCCTCCTATTTGCCTGATTCCCTGTCAGTATTTTTTTGTCGAATTCATTACTTTTGAAAATGAGGATGACCAGCCTATTTCAGATAAAGAGGCCTACCGATTTTTTGAACTTCAACTAGAGTCATTGTCTCCTTTGCCCCTAGATCAATTGCTTTGGGGTTACTACACCCCACCCAATGCTGAGCAAAGTATTCTCTACGCTTGTTTGAAATCACGATTAGCCAATGAAGGCTATGACGCACTCGAAGACTATACATGGGTCTTACCTCAGTTTGTACCCCAACTCGCCCTCGAAACCATTCAGCCAAGCGAACTAAGAGACCTAAGTAAATTAGAAACTTTAAGCACTAACGAAGCTGAAGTGCATTCACTTCATTTAGAAAAAGATCTTCAAATCAGTATCGCCCAAAGCACCACGAATGAGGAATCGGATGATTCGCCGACTTCAATTAGCCTAGAGCTTCCAGTATTATGGTCTGCGGACATACGCTCAGAGGCCTTTAAAGACCAGGAACAAAAAAACCGCTCACGATTAGCGTTCGTCAATAAAAGCCTAACATTCAGTTTATACTTCATCGCCTTTATTGTACTTTCTGAGCTACTTCTAGCGGGTGCCAATCTTTGGCTGACTCAATACGCTTCTAAGATAGAAACTCAAGCCCCCACGGTTCGTCTTATTGAAGACCAACATACGCTTATCAATAAATTAGAGCAAATTTCTAATAATGAAGTCAGTCCCATCAAACTCCTAGAACAAGCGAATCAAATACGTTCCAAAATCAGTTCAAACATCATCTATGATAATGTAGACATCACCAACGAAAACGAAGTCACCATCAAAGGAACTGCAGGCAGCGTCAACGATCTCAATCGATACGTCACCCAACTCAACCAGTCCAAAAACTTTAACGTCTTAGAAGACCCTAAATACATAACCCGTGGAGGCAAAACCACATTCACCTTAAAAATGTATTTTCAGTCCAACGCATCTCAACTTTAAGTATGATTCAAGTACTCATTAAGATTTACCAGCAAAGAACCCTTAGAGAAAAATTCCTCCTCCAGGGGTTCATTCTCGTGCTCTTTGTTATTTGGTCACAAAGTTTTCTTAGCAAAGCCAGCACCTGGAATAACGAACGACAAACCACCGCTATTGAGCTTATGACTCAGCAACAATGGCTTGATCGTGAAGCTCAATATGCAGAAGCATTAGCTATCGCTCTCGAAAAAGTAGAGCCTAGCAAAACCTTTTCTGCGGCACAGCTATCTGGTCAAGTGGATGCACTCATTCGCGAAATTAAACTTGAAGGCAAAACAGATATCGATCCCGTACAAACACGAACCAGCGAAATTTTTAACGATCACACGATGCGACTTCGCCTCAAAGGAGTCACCGTTCAAGAATTCATTCAGTTCAATCAGCGACTGAAAACCTTCTCCCCCTACATCGCCCCAAAATCCATTCGCATCACCAAAAATCAAAGACGACCTCAAGAAATGAATATTCGTTTTGAAATAAACTCCTTTGACCTCACCCAACAAAGTATTTAGTACACAACTAAACTATTATGAAAATCGCCTCGTTTATAGCTTCTATTTTAGCTCTTAACCTTCTTTTACTTGGAGTCATTACCCATGCCTCTGCACAAGGTAATCCAAACCCTTTCTTGCCTCTTGAGCCGACTGTAGAAGACCCAGATGTGGTGATAGATTTACTCGTTCTTACAGATGAAACGGCAATTCAAGTTATCGAACTACTCGAGCAACTCACCGATAAGATTATTCTTCGCAGACAAGACCTGCCCGTTACTAAAATTAATTTCAATTCCAGAGGGCCGATTAAAAAATCTGAAGCCATCCTCGCCTTAGAAAGTTTGCTTTCACTCAACGGCATCATGTTGACAGACATGGGTGGACGTTTCTTAAAAGCCGTACCCGCTTCTAACCCAAGCACACAAGTGCCAACAATGATTCACGGCTCCACTCAGTATCTACCGTCCAGCCAACAAATCTACGCAAAACTCTTCAAACTCAACTACCTCGTTGCTGATCAATCGACCACCAACCTTATCACTTCATCTTTATCGCCCAATCACAATCTCACCATCTACCCAAAGTCCAACGCCCTGCTCATCACAGACGCATTGGTTAATTTACAACGCATAGAGACGCTTCTTAAAGAGAATGATCAACCTCAAGCCATTCGTGAAAGTGTTGAGTTCATCAAGCTTGAATTCGTACAAGCTAAAGACATGGAGAGTCAGCTACGATCTCTAATCGATGGTTCGCTCAAAAGCTACCTTCAAGGCAACACAAACATCACAGTTGATGAACGGACCAACCAACTGATTCTTGTCACACACCCAGCGAATTTAGCCCTCATTCAATCAGTTATTGATAATATCGATATCGATGCTGCTCCCCTTACCGCAAGCGAAGTCTTCCCGCTCAAACAAGCCAAAGCCGAAGACGTGGTAAAAATCATCGATGAAATAATCACTGGGCAAAGAAAAAGTCGCGAAGATGATGCTCGTACCGCTAATGCAAAACCTAACCAACCAAGCCCAGCACCATCACCTACACCTAATAGCAACAGCCCAATAGCATCCATTGCGAACGCTAATTCAAATGCTTCACTCCAGTTTTCTGAGTTTGTTGGACTCTCAGCAGATGAACGCATCAATGCCATTGTCGCCTACGGTACCCAACAAGACCTAAAAACTTTAGAAACCCTCATCGAGAAAATTGACATCCCTCTCCCTCAAGTTCGAATTGAGGCGATTATCACGGAAGTTCGATTATCTGAAGATCAAGCCACTGGCCTCAGCAATTTTATAATTAATTACGATGGTTCTGGATTTCTTGATAGTCCTAAAAAACTAAAACTCTCCAATTTAGATAATGATGGAGATAAAATAAACCCATTTATTGGTACCACAACAGCAATAGTATCGGGCAAATTCTCCTTTGAAGGCATATTAGAATTAGCTGAATCTGATTCAGATGTTAAAGTTTTATCGACCCCATCAATCGTTGTTAGCCATAATGAAGAAGGTACAATAAATGTTAGTGAATCACGCCCGATTGTTACAGGCTCACAAACCACATTAAATTCAAGCAATGTTCGGAGTAATATTGAATTCCGTGATATAGGAATACAACTTGAAGTTACGCCTTTGATTGGTGCCGACGGAAGTGTCCAAATGGAAATCAATCAAAGTGCTGATAGTATTTCAGGGAAAACCACAATTGACGGAAATGAACAACCAATAATTGGTAAGCGCGAAGCTAACTCGACAATTACTGTATCCGACAAGGAAATAGCTGTACTTGCAGGACTTCAACAAAATGAAATTTCAGATTCAGGGAGCTATTTTCCACTAATTGGCCGATTACCACTTCTTAAAAATATTTTAAGTGGAACAACCAAATCCTACAACCGAACAGAACTTGTAATTTTCATTCGCCCAACCATCATACGAAACCCAAGCCAATCAAGTGATCTCACAAAGGACATCATAGAAAACTACGAAGAAGGTGAAACTATAGAAGGCTATTTAGAAGATGGAACAATTCGTGAAATTTATATGAAAGGCAGTCGCTTAAGCCCAAAGAAAAAAGAATCCTTAATCCCTTAAGCCCAATTTGATCAATCGATGATTTATAAGCCATCACTTATTTCACCCATCGCAGCTGCTTATCTTGCTCTAAGCACCTGCTTGATCAGCACCTCCTTAATGGCTCAAACTCCATCTTTACCACCGGCCTCTCCCATACCACCGGCCTCTCCCTCTCAAGCGACCTCAAACCTGATCACAAACAATCCATTTGTTCCAAAAAATAATGGATCGCTCAACAAACCTAAAAATCCTCCTGGTCCGCAATCTATAGCCAATAAGTCGCAAGTACTGCAGAAATATTTACAATTTAAGAGTATTGCTA
>WTIG01000085.1 GCA_011522825.1 Puniceicoccaceae bacterium | reverse complement strand
CTTAAAATAATTTATGAAACTAACAACACTACTAATTCTCATATTGAGTGCTCAAATTCTTTCAGCAAAACAACCGAATATAGTATTTGTTCTGACTGATGATCAGCGTTATGACGAAATTGCTGCAGTAGGCAACTTTCCTTGGTTAGTAACTCCAAATCTAGACAAATTAATGAAAGAGGGCATCCATTTTGAAAATGCGTTTGTCACCACTTCACTATGTGGACCTTCGAGAGCCTCTTTCCTCACAGGCACCTATGCAAATCGCCACGGCGTAGTTGTAAATGAGACGGTCGATTATGACAAAAATTTACCAAGCTTCGCCACCCTCCTTCAAGATGCTGGATACCATACGGCATATTTTGGAAAATGGCACCAGGCTATGCATAATAGACCAAGACCAGGATTCAACAAATGGATGGTATTTTGGGGACAAGGGAAATATTACAATGACGCACTTTTAACTGAAACAGGAGAAAATTTTTATATTCCTGAAGGTAAATATTTAACGGATCAGCTGAATGAACTTGCTGTCGAATATATCGATAGAGCCTCTAAAAATGACCAACCATTTTTACTGTGCCTTAGCCATAAGGCACTTCATGAGCCTTTTACACCTCCTGATCGGCATAAAAAACTATATTCTGACATGGAAATACCCACTCAAGATAACTTGAATGATGACATGTCCACCAAGCCGGAATATATCCAAACGATGGCGGAAAAAAATCGTGCAAGAGGCGGAGGTATTGCTCCTATACATTGGAAAATTCCAAATAAAATGCGCACTGTCACCGCTGTTGATGAAGGCGTCGGTATGATTTTCGAAAAGCTTAAGAAAGAAGGTCTTTTAGAGAATACGATCGTTATTTTTGCAGGCGACAATGGCTATTTTGTGTCTGAACATGGTGGATTACACGATAAACGAAAAGCTTACGAAGAATCGATTCGTATCCCGCTACTTATGTGGAATCCCTTCGAAACACAGCCTCAAAGCATTGATTCTATGGTTCTTAATATTGATCTAGCACCTTATCTCTGTGAAGTAGCAGGAATAAAAGTTCCTGACCATATGCATGGTGAAAGCTGGCAAACATTACTCGATGGGAAAAGTAAGGGCAGAAAGGGCTTTCTATATGAATATTATAAAGAAAATGACTATCGTCCAGTAGGAGGCTTTGGGGGAACTCCCACAGTCCTTGCCTATCGTACTGAAAATTGGAAATATGTGACTTACCCAGAATCAAATTATACATCCGAACTTTATCATCTATCTGAAGACCCAAAAGAACTCTACAATCTGATAGATCAAGATAACTATAAAAAAGTCGCTAAAAAATTGGATAAGGCACTCAATAAATTACTTAAAAATATTAATTACCAGCCGCCAAAACGAATTAGAGGTAAAGGGAAATCCATCGAAGAAATTTACCAGAATTAATTTTAACATACAGCATTTGTTTTTTGCATAAATAGAAAAGAGATTGCCCCAATAAGCCTTTAAGTTATAGTATCCATGTGAAGATTATTATCTATCTTTATACTCTCATCCTATTAATCATCCCATTTTGTCTCCGAGCTACGGATGGCCCAAACATTATTGTAATCATTGCAGATGACCAACGGTGGGATGCAACTGACTTTATGCAATCTCGAATGGAGGATCTCGGACGAACAGCACGATTTCCATGGCTAGTGGGGACAACCCCAAATCTATCTCGCCTTTCAAATGAAGGCATCCATTTCGATAACGCTTTTACCGTATTTTCAACCTGTTCTCCTTCAAGAGCAACTATGCTCACAGGTGTTTACCCTCATGTCCACGGAGTCACTGATAACTCAACCGCTTTCCCAACCAATTCAACAACCTACGCAAGCCTGCTCAAAGCAGCTGGATATGCGACCGGTTATTTCGGGAAATGGCACCACGGACGTCAAACCCAAAGGCCAGGTTTTGATACCGTCGCCACTTTTCACGGACAAGGTAGCTACTTTAACACACCTTTTTATGACGGTAATAACAACTTAATCAGAACAACCTCAAGTAGTGAATGGATCGATGATATATCCACAAACTATGCAATTGAATTTATTGAACAGCAAAATAATAACCCAAACCCTTTTCTTTTAGTACTGGGATTTAAGTCACCACACCAACCCTTCGAAGCACCCAATCGTACTGTAAATATTTATAATGGGCAATCCGCACTGGATGTCCCCAATTTGAATACTCCTCCACCAGGTCAAACGATTGATGTCAACCAAGGGAATTATGCCGGTGTATTAAGAAAATACATGAGTACCATTGCTGGTATTGATAATTGTGTGGGGTCTGTACTCGATAAATTAGAGGAACTGAATATAGCGAATAACACTGCCGTTATTTATATAAGTGATAATGGCTTTTTCAGAGGCGAACATAAACTGGGTGACAAACGAGCACCCTACGAAGAAAGTATTCGCATTCCTTTGATGATTCGATATCCACAAGTACAATCGGCACCAAGCATCGTAAATAATATCGCCTTGAATTTGGATTTAGCTCCAACAATATTAGATATCGCTGGGGTGGATATACCTCAAAACATGCAAGGAAGTAGCTTACTGCCTTTGATCCAAAACCAAGATCCACCCGATTGGAGAAAGTATTTCTTTTACCAGTATAATCATGATCCAGAATTTCCCACTGCGAATGCCAGACCTTATATAGCACTTCGTCATGAAAACGGACTTAAGTTTATAAGCTACGAAGAAAATGCATCATGGACCGAATTCTTTGATACCAGTATTAATAATGATCCCTATGAAATTAATAACTTAATTAATGCTTCTAGTCATACAGATGACCTTAATTATATTCAATCAGTTTTACAGAATGAAATGCATGCAACTGAGTTTTTAAAAACGAATGGAATCAATATTCAAGAAAGCACACTACACGCTAATATTAATTTAGGTAAAAACTATAATTTTTCCATCGAAACATCAAATGATTTAGATACCTGGACGATTAAAAGTAACATTACAGGAAACGGTAATTCGGTAAATTATAATTTAAGCCCTTCAAATTCAAATACGACAGCCATTTCTGTTACTGGAAATGAAAATGACTATGGAATCAAATATGTAGATGGCGAAACTCCTTATCGTATTAATAATACTGAGCTAATTGTCGGATCCCCAGACCCTTGGGACAATGTCGTTGGTGGCGATGCCGTCTTAATTTTCGAGATTCCAATCAAAGAAACCGCACTCCAAATAAACCGAATAGAACTTAAGTTCACGGCCAGAAGAAAATGGAGCCCCAGCGAAATCATGTGGAATGCAGACCTTTATCTTTTAGGAATCAAAAACAACACGACACCTTTTGAAAGCGACTCAAATAATTCTAGTATTACCCTGATAAACGATAATATTTTAGACCCAGGGTTTCCAAATACAGATACGATTGTGACTTCTAACTGCGAAGATTTACTAGCTTTTATTGAAGGATTTTACCAAGAACGACCGAATTACTCTGGCGGTCAGTATGTTTTTTTAAAATTCACTCCTGATATGGATCCGGGATCTTTTGCCTACAAATTTTATATCTATTCTTCAAACTCTAATAGCCATAAGCCTAAGTTGATTTTTCATTATGGAGAAAATTCAGAAAATCCCAATCAGTTATTTTATCGAGTTAAATACGGACAAAATTAGACTTTAATCCATTTCATATTGAAATATCGTTGAATAAATAAG
>WTIG01000111.1 GCA_011522825.1 Puniceicoccaceae bacterium | reverse complement strand
AAACAAGGGCGAAATATGCTAACTCTGAAGTAAGTTTAGCTTATTTCATAACCCAAATAGCCAGAAGCCCATTTCATAAGTGGGTTTTTTTATGCCTAGAGAATAAAAATTTGATATACCAATGGCACAAATCGTAAAAGCAACCGACTATAATCTAAATCTTTGCAAGCAGGCTCTAGTAAATTCACAAGTTATTGCTGTGCCGACTGAAACAGTTTATGGCCTTGCGGGCAATGCCTTAGATGAAATTGCGCTTCATACCATATTCAATATTAAAGGACGACCTCTATATAATCATTTAATCCTTCATACTCATAGCATAAAAAACGCAGAGAAATATGCTTCTTTTAATCCTTTAGCACGACGATTAGCTGAACAATTTTGGCCGGGACCGTTAACAATGATACTGCCTAAGAAAGATATTGTTCCTAACCTCGTGACTGCTAATCTGGATAGTGTTGCTATTCGTTGCCCACAAAACCCAACCTTTCTTACATTACTAGAAAGACTTCCCTTCCCTCTTGCGGCACCCAGTGCAAACCCCTTTGGCTATGTCAGTCCAACCACTCCAGAGCATGTCAATTGCTCTCTAGGCGATAAACTGGAATTTATTTTGGATGGCGATGACTGTGCAATCGGTATAGAATCAACCATTGTTGATTTAAGAAATCCAGATAATACAAAGATTTTACGCCCTGGCCCAATTTCTAAGAAAGCATTAGAGGAAGCGGGTGGCACTTTATTTGAACAGGCAAAAACGGCTTCTAAAGATGAATTAAGGGCACCAGGTATGCTCAAGTCCCATTACAGCCCGAATACACCGCTTGAAATCACTACATTAGATCAATTAAAACGATTAATCACCTCAAAAAATCAATCTGCATTCGCTTTTATTTTTCAAAAACGCCCAGATGAATCCTTGTATCAAAAAGCATCAAATATTTATTGGCTTTCAGAGAATGGAGAAAATATGGAGATTGCCCATAATCTCTATCAATTGTTGAGAGCTACAGATGCTTTGAACTATCAAAGGATTTATATTGAAGATATTATAGAGACTGAAGGAATGAGCGTGGCCTTAAAAGACCGCCTTTCGAAAGCAGCTTCACAATAATCTTTTAAAAATTATGTGTCAATTTTTTCTCCCGTTTCAGGGTCAACCTTTGCGTCCGTAAATGTGTCAGCTACAGAAGCTTGATCAGGTTTTTCAGATTGTTCGTCATCGCTATTTCCCAGATAGCTTTCCTGCATGTAATAAGCACTATATTTCTTGTTGGCAGAATACTGTGAATAGTAGTATGCGGAAAGTCCGAGTGCCACATTATTCAAAACCGCACCTAATACTGGAGTTTTAGATTCCCATAAGCGCCTAATGCATGTGTTTGCCAAGCTTTTCTTAACCGCATCGTATTTAATAATATAAATGATAGCGTCGACTAAAGGAACAATATTTAAAGAATCACTTACGGCTGCTAACGGCGGAGAATCAATAATAATTTTGTCATAATCATCCCTCAATCTTAGTAACATTGACTCAAATTTACTATTATTTAAAATAGCTGTAGGATTTTTTGCCTTACCACCTGATGGCAAAACATCTAAATTGGGGTACACTTCTTTAACGATAAAAGAAGCTATACTATCTTCACCAAGAATATGGTCTAAAACCCCAGTTTCATTTTCGAGCTGTAATGATTTAGCTACATTAGGTAGGCGTAAATCGCCATCTAGTAGAAGTACTTTTTCCCCATTAGCTGCAAACGAAAGCGCTAAGTTACTGCTAACGAATGATTTACCCTCACTTGGCACAGAACTCGTCAGCAGAAATACATTGGAATTTTTCGAATGATTATTAATCTTTAAATAAGATAGCATGGATCGAAAATTTTCCGTCACATGGCGATTTGTTGTAGAAGTGACAATATGTGATTTCGAAACAGAATCTAATTTTTTAACCTTTGGAATGATTCCCAAAATTGGGAGACCTAGGGAAGCTTCAATATCGAAGACACTTTTAACCTTGTCGTCCAGTAATGCGACAGCGAATACTAAGCCCAATCCAAATATAATGCCTCCAAAAAAACCACCTGCCAAATTAAGAAAAATATTAGGTGATGATGGCCTGTCTTCTCGTGGAGGAAAAGCTTTGTCAATAATTCGAGCGTTTGCATTCTTAATATTAACTTGAATTTTTTCTTCTGCCATCAAAGCCGTTAATTTTTGATAAGTCATTTGCTCGACTTCCAAATCACGAATTAAAGAGTTAAATTCTACACGAGTTTTACTTAATTGAATCATTTCACGTTCTTTTTCCAATAATCGCTTCGATGCCTGTTCAAAATTTTCTTTAGATTCTGCGTAAGAAGCATTTATGTTATCAACCGTATTTTGAATAGCGTAATCTAGCTCTGATTGAGATTCCTGCAATTGCTGCAATAGCAATATCATTTCAGGATGCTTTTCTCGGTAACGTTTACTCTTCGTTGAAATCGCAATTCGTATCGATGAAATTTGATCAATTAAAGATGCCACACGCAATTGTTCTGATATAAATGGCAATTCCCAGAGCCCCTTGCCTTCCTTTAGGTAATCTTGTATCAAATTCCATCGAATCTCAGCCTGATCAAAAGCCATTTTAGCCGAGGTCTTAATTTGATTCAAACTTGCGAGTTCATCTGCAGCAATATTTTCTTGCCTATCCAAAGATACGGCATTCTTCAATTCTCTGTATTCTGCCAATTTTAATTCTAATTCTTCAACACGATTCTTCTTTTGCTCGGCACGCTTGCGGAGATCTTCCACCGCTTTCATCGATGCATCAATATTTTGACTGAGCATAGTGTTAATGTATTCATCGCCGAACAAATTAGCTATTTTAGCCGCCATATCTGGATTAGGGTGAGTATAGGCTATATTAACCATTAAACTCATCCTTCTTGGAATGATTTTTCTATTCATTGCCAGAATCTCGAAGGCCGTTAAAGGACCCGTAAAGCTAAAAGTACCCTTATAAGGAGCCATAAATTGTGCTAGTTCATCTTCTTGAAACCGCTTTTCAACGCCTTGTATAATTGAAATACTTTCTAGTTTACTGATATGGGTATTTAAGTCTTCCGTACTACGAATTTCATTTTGCTCAAGATTACTTGCCGTACTCATTACGGTCGGATCGTCTCTTAATAATTCAATCGTCGCATAAGCAGTATACAATTTAGTTTTATTGAAAGTATAAAGAATCGATCCTAGAAAAATGATAAAAAATACGATAATTAAATACCAAATCCTCTCACGAATTAGGAAAATATAATCCTTAAGTGTTCTTTGCGGTCCCTGTTCTTCGCTAATATTCCCATACGAGCCATAGCCATAGTTACCGTAATTACCTGGCCCTGGGCTTCCACCATAACGATAAGAACCATGGTTGTAATATTGCGAGTTCCCATAATTATTAGAGAATCCACCATAGTTATTACTTGTAGTATTAGATTGATCGCCAGTGTAATCGTTTTTCATTTTTTAAATTATTCTTTCTGGAACCCAAATTGTATCGCCTTCTTTTAAAATCATATCTTTTGCATTAGCATTCATTAAAATACGATTGAAATTAACCTCAAATTGTTGAGTCTTACCCGAATCATCAACACGCTTAATGGTTATGGACTTAGGGTTCCCTAAGCGACTAATACCATTTGCGCTAGCAATTGCCTCAGTTAAAGTCATTTCTCTATCTGGAGGCATATCATCT
>WTIG01000150.1 GCA_011522825.1 Puniceicoccaceae bacterium | reverse complement strand
AACATATGAAGAAGCAACTAATGCTTTGTTAGATAAAGAATTTGTTGAAGATAAATCAACTAATCCTTTATATGAAATTTTTAAACAACAAGGTTATACGGGATCAGAAGATGAATTTTATACACAAATGTTTCCAGATGCTAGTAATGAAGAACTTGCAGACTTAAATTTTGTTGGTACAGCACTACAAGGAGGACTATCATTAAGCAGCATAAGTGAAGATCCTTTTGTTGCAATGAGTCAATTTGAAAGTTTTTTAGGAGGAACAGAGGGAGATTTATATGGCATTCAAGATGACGATGAAAGTACTAATGACAATACAAGTTACTTTAATTTATTTCCAGGAGAAAAAGATTACGCTTCAGACACTGGTCGTGGGATAATAGATTCATGGACTGGTGGTTTATTCGGAAAACAAGGGTAAATGTCTAAACATAAAAAAGCAGCTGCAGCTGCAAAACTAAGTAAAGACAAGATGGCTTGCAATAAGCCACGCCGTACACCAGGGCATAAAACTAAATCACACGTTGTAAAAGCCTGCGATAACGGAAAAGAAAAGATAATTCGTTTTGGTCAACAAGGAGTAAAGGGCGCTGGGAAAAATCCCCAAACAGCTAAAGACAAAGCACGTAAGAAATCATATTATGCGCGTCATAATGCCCAGGATAGCAAGCCAAGTAAAATGAGTGCTAGGTACTGGTCACACAAAGTGAAATGGTAAATGTAGAAATTGACATAAGCATTGAAGATTGTCGTACTTTGTATACGGCTGTTTGTGATGCTATTAGATATTGGCCTGGATCTCCGGCACGTCCAGCAGAAGAGCAAGAAAAACTTCAACAAATGAAATTGTTTTTGTTTAGTATTATGTGTGAAGCTTCTTTAGATCTATGAACAAAGGTGGTAGTTACGTTGTTGGAAAGCCTAAAAAAACTAATCAAGGACAGGGGAAACACTCTAGGCCAAATCATGGCCGCAAAAAGAGCCGAGGGCAAGGAAAATAATGTAAACTGATGGCATATAGGGGCAGTTATGTATCAGTACTCAGAGGCTTTATTAGAGACTTTGCTCATTATTAAAACTTTTGAAGGTTTTAGTGAAAAAGCTTATGCTGATCCTGATACAAATAGTGCTCCTTATACCATTGGCTATGGTACTCAATACTATCCAGACGGTAGCCCTGTTAAGCAAGGACAGTGCGTAACAAAGATCAAAGCTCTGGAATACCTAAAGCATGAAGTTGAACTGATTGCCAACCAGCTCCAAGAACTCAACCTTGGCTTAGATGAAAGCCAGACAGCCGCTTTGATTTCGTTTGCACATTCGGTTGGCTGGGAAACCTTTCTTTACTCCAATATTATCGACAGTTTAGAGGATGAAGATTATAGCGAAGCTGTACAGGATATGTCTTGTTGGATTTTTGACAATGATCATAAAGTTGTTGGTGGCTTGATTGATCGTCGACGTCATGAAGTCAAACTGTTTCTACGTGAGCAAGATGAATTGTTTACTAAATCCAAAGACATTCTATTAAAAGCCTTTAGAGAATATGTTGGTTCTAAGGGTCAAGTTGATGCAATTCGTCAGCTACAAGAAACGATAAATCCTTATGCTCTCTCGGTTTTTGCAAATGAGTACAATAACCACACCGAATTAGTTGAGTTTTCCGACAAAGAATTGCAGACAATCTATCAAGACTGGAAGTAGAATATCTTTAGCAATAAGCTTCGGTATGGAAGATAGCAGTCTTAAGCAATATGAGATGCCTTTACATCTTCAGCTTGCAATGCGAAAAGCTGAATTAGCATCTGAAGAAATGACTTGGGATCAGATGCGTGTTGCGCTATTGAATTTATATAGCCGAAGATTACTGGAGTTGCAAGCAGTCAAAGATATTTTAGAAGGAGAAGGCGTTGATGTGGAATTTAATATCCCATCTGATATTGAATTACAAGAACTAGCTATCGCTAAATTTATGATGGAAATGGATCCAGATGAATTAGAAGAAGATGAAGAGCCACCTGCACTTTTCAGTTAGAATTTAGTGATAGCAATAAGTTTATGCTGTCACATAATTACCGGCTGCGCTTGCAGTTTATCTGTAATCGAATCGCTAAATCTGAAGAAGTAAAACTAGACGATATGATTTGGGCTGAGAAGTTAGCAAAAGCTAATAAATCAGCTCTTTCAATGATGAATCAAGCTCGCCGTAAAGCCAACAATCCTGACATGGCAAAAGGCAGCTTAGATGATTTTATGAATACATTGGACCTTGGTGATCCAGATCCAGCAAATCATCGGACCACATTTAGTGGCCCTGATGATATTGCTCAGTGGTTTAGCCAAGAAAAAACTGACGATTGGCGTCAACGAGATTGACGACGTGCTTTATTTATTAATTTAAAAATTACGCATCATGCTAGCCAATCCGCCAGCATAAATGTCACGGCGTCCCTCTACAGACTTCTGACGTTGCTGACGTTTTTTAGATGTAGTCAGACGATCTAAAAGAGATTGAAAACTAGTTAGATCTACTGTAGGTTCATCAGTATAATCACCACCAGTCCCTTTACCACCTACGTTAGACGGTACTTGAGTAGGAGTTAAAACTTGTGCAGTGTTATAGGTAGGAGTAGCTAAAGGGACTGACATTTAAATAAATAACCGTTTGTTTTTATTCTAAATTTACTAATCTATTTAAATACCATTGAGCTTTTTTAAGTGACTCAATACCCCCTTTATGCTGTTCGCGCCAAACATACTTGGCAACGTTACCTTTTAGGTAGCCTCTATATTCTTCTGGCGTTAGCTGCGCTTCGATGGCTTCAATACACTCAATACCGCCATCGGTGTAATGTGAAGGGTGGTTAACGTTGTCAGTTAAAACAGGATGTTCTTTTAACGTTTCATCCGAATGAAAAGAAGGATTGGTTGCCCAGGGGACTGGGCAAATACCCCCTGGACAATCTGATACTTCTTCTTCTTCGCTTATGACCGGTTGAAACCACTGACCATCTTTCGTTGATTCTCCTTTGCTAGTTCCATTTCTTCCGGAGACAGTTGACCCATGTCCACTACTAATTGACGTGGCTGTGGTTGTGCTCCGTGCACAATCCCCTCTTCCACTGATGGAATCATTCCTGTTACTCCGCATCTGGGTTGCGCTCTTGGATCTACTGCTAAGTTAACACGATCTGACATCGTATCTTCAGTAATAGCTAAACCAGTATTATATTGATCGTAGACAGGTACATCATTAGTGGCATTAGCTAAGGGTTGCCCAAATGTATCTAGCGTCGCCATTCGTGTTTTAAGGGTATCGTTATTACCCATAAATTCATTTAAAAAACCCATTTTTAAGCCACAGTTTACCTTAATTATAATTGACACATGGCTTACTCTCCTATTTACGACAGAGCTAAAGACTCTGCATCATCAGCTGGTTATGTTACTGACCTGACGCCTGAGACTGGTTATTCACTTGACCTGAGGAATTTAGATCCCGAAGAACGACGGACTGCAAAGATTGGAGACGCGTCGGGTGAAGCTCAGCAAGATCGTGTTGAAAAGTCTTTGAAAGCAGTTCGTAGTGCTGCGAAATTCCGTCAAAAGCGCGAGTACGATCAGCCATACACAGATAGATCAGGACAATTGACGGGCCTTGTAGAGGGGGATGATTTCCCTTACGCAGGTTCAACTAATTATGCAGATAAACCAAAAGCCCAATTTGGAAGGTTTTAAACCT